>CAZEPL010000001.1:0-6829 GCA_964514135.1 uncultured Spirochaetaceae bacterium
TAATTATATATATGTTTTTAAACGAGCAAAAATCATGAATTATGTTTTTTTGCTTATTGCTATCCTCTGTTTTATAACTATGAGCATTTTATATCTGCTCGTGCTTAGCGGTTTTGTGCACTATATCGTGATGAGCGGGCTTTTAGGCGCTATTTTGTATTCGCTTTTTTGCGTTTTGTTCAAATTTAACTCAAAGGCAGAAGCATTATACATACGCTTTTTTCAATATATGGCGGTCATTATTGTTATCCTCCTGCCGGTTATGATCTATTTAGACTTCTTTATATTGGATAACTCGCTTAGAGTTAATTTGGGAAATGAATTTCCCATCACTCTACCCCTGATATATACTTGTTGGTGTGGAATATTTCTTTTTATGCGGGTAAAAGCATTATTAACCGGTTGGATGGCACTAGTAGAAATAACGGAAAAATTTATAGAGCAATATCACATTACTAAAAAAGAGAGGCAGGTAGTCGAGCTTTTATTGCACGGTAAAAGCTATAAAGAGATCATGGATGCTTTGCATGTATCCATGTCCACTGTAAAAACACATATTTCCAATATTTATAAAAAGACTAGTGCATTTAATAAAATGGAACTGGCACGTATAATAAAAGAGGTGTCTATGTAAATATAGATTTATTCATTTTTAATCACGAAGCACACGAAGACGACGATTTTTTACATTTCTCATACAAAAGTACGATAAAAATTCACTACTTTTCATACAAATCCCTGATTTTATTATTAATGATTTACGGATAAATTTAAATCAGTTTTAATGAATCATTTTATAGCAGAAAGGAGTTGCATAATGATTGAACTTATAAAATCGAGGCTTAATAAAGATGTTTTGAGAAAAAGTCTCTTAATTGGCTGTATTACTCCCCTAAGTGGAATTGTCTTACATTTAGCTAAGCAAAAGCTATTATTTCCGGGGAACTCTCCGCCTGGCACGGCATTTTTAGTCACGGTGAGTGGATTATTCTTTTTAATGGGATTTTTATTTGCCAGCGGCTTTTTCTTATTCAAACCAGAGTTGCCCGGCAGGAAAAATATTGTCAAAGGATTGGTATTTGCACTGTTTGTCAATTTAACAACGATTTTCCCAAATATTATTGGGATGATCGCATTTGATTTTATAGGTAAATTTAATCTTTTTTCCATTGTAAAAATAGGAAATTACGCCACAGCGGTTACGGATTTTATCAACATCTGCTTAATCGGTTTAATAATCGGACTTATAAGCCGTTCGCAGGATAAAACCGTCAGACAAACCGTAAAGATAAAAAATACACAACTTATCCCGGCTGTTCTTTTTGGTACGATTCTATTTCCCGTAGGCTGCGCGCTGCTGCTTTTTATTTGGGATTCTTTACTGCCAGTGGTTTTTAACATTTCGGCGCATGCAAAACTTTGGTTCTATAGCGGTCTTTTCATACCTTTATGTTTAACTGGAGGTACACTGCCGGTTTTTTACAGGTTTGTAGAAAAAGCGTTGAGCGGAAACTGGATTAAGAAAGGACTGAATTTTACTGCGCTGTTCTTTTTGCTCTTTTGGCTGGTCTGCATTGTGTTTGTTATTCCTTTTGGTTATAGTATCTGGACTGTTTTAATGTTTATAGGAGTAACTGTTTCGCCTCTTGCTTTTGTGATATTATTGAGTGCAAAATTATTTACAATAGGCGCGTCCAGACCCGCGTCGGCTTAAGCAAGCTTTGAAGGCGCTTTAAAAGGAGAATTGATGTGAGAGAGAAGATAAAGATTATATTTTTAGTAATTTTTACCATATTGATATTTTTCTTGTTCAACAGCTGCGCGGCCTTTTCTGAAATGAAAGAATTTGCCGAAAATGGTGTTATTTATTCACCTGACCTTAAAATGATAGCCGACGGTGAGTATATTGGTGAATATAAATGCGGTTTGGTCAGGGCCAAAGTAAATGTTGTAATACAAAATCACAGCATTGTGTCATTTACCATACTGGAGCATGATAACGGTAAGGGCGGCAAAGCTGAAAAAATTGTGGATGATGTGATAAAAGCACAGTCCTTAAATGTGGATGTGGTAAGCGGTGCTACGGTCAGCAGCAAAGTGATCCTGAAAGCCGGGGAGATGGCCCTTGCTCCCATAGAATAAGCAATCAATATAGAGAAAATTACTCCTTTTCCATCCCCAACAAAAAACTATATATTATATTAAGAATGTACAACTATGGGTGATCGGACATACCTTGTCAATAAAATAAAGCACTTCCCCAATAAACCGGGTGTGTACCTGATGAAAGACAGCGCCGGAGCAATTATCTATGTGGGGAAAGCCAAAGAGCTGCGGAAAAGGGTTCAGTCCTATTTTTCCAAAGACAAAGATATCAAAACAGATGTGCTGGCCAAGAAAATCTCGGATATTGAAGTAATTATTACCCGCAGCGAGATGCAGGCTCTCATAACCGAGAACCACCTCATTAAGGAACATCAGCCCAAATATAATATCAACCTTAAAGACGGGAAAACTTATGCTGTTATTCGAATTACCGCCGATAAATTCCCGCGCATCTTCCGCACCCGCCGCCTGGTGTTTGACGGATCCGTTTATTTCGGACCCTTTCCCAAAGCCGAGGAGATCGATACCTATCTGGCACTGATTGAAAAGCTGTTTCCCCTGCGTAAATGCAGGGGGCCTTTAAAGAAAAGATCACACCCGTGCATTTATTATCATATCGGCAGATGCAGTGCTCCCTGTGCTGGCAGCATCTCACGGGAAGATTATGCGCTTATAGTGGTAAAGATTAAAAAACTGCTGCGGGGAGACACCAGGGAGCTTACTAAAGAGCTCTCTTTGAAGATGAAGCAGGCATCTGCGGCATTAGAGTTTGAGAAGGCCGCGCTTTACCGCGATCAGTTTAATGCCGTGCAGCATATTACAGAGTTGCAGAAGCTTTCTTTAAGCTCAGGCACAATGAGTGATTATGTGGGAATGGCGGTGAGAGACAAATTTGCCAGTTTTGTGGTATTGAAGGTACGCGGGGGCAAGGTGTTGGGTAAAGAAGTATTTAAAACTCATGTTTACTCTTCTCAGGAAGAGGCACTTTCCCAGTTTATTTTTCAATATTATGCGCAACTCCAAGAATTTCCGCATGCAATTTATTTACCTTGCTTTGCGGAACAGGGGCTTGTGCAGGCGCTGATAAAAAATGTGGGGATTTCGGCCAAGACGTCGGCCAAGACATCGGCCAAGACATTGGTTAAAGCTGCGGTTCCCCAACGTGGCAGACATATGACCATGGTAAAAATGGCTACGGTCAATGCCGAGCAGGATCTGCGCATTACTTCATTGGATTCTCTGGTAGAATTGAAAATTGCCTTGGGACTGCCCGATATTCCCGTACGCATCGAAGGTTTTGATATCGCCCATCTGGGCGGAAGCGATACAGTCGCTTCTATGGTCTGCTTTGTGAACGGCCGGCCGGAAAAATCCTCTTACAGAAAATTCAAAATAAAATCTCTGGACGGTGCCGTGGATGATTATAAGGCCATGCGTGAGGTTGTTGCCAGAAGATACTCGCGGGTGCTGAATGAGGAGCTTTCCCGGCCCGACCTGATTCTGATCGACGGCGGTAAGGGACAGCTCAATGCCGCACTCACGGTGCTAAAATCCCTGGATTTGGATACGGTTCCGATTGTGGGACTGGCTAAAAGAGAGGAAGAGCTTTTTCTTCCAAATCGGGAAGCATCTCTTGTTTTATGCAGGGATTCGCTGGCCCTTAAAGTACTGCAGGCGGTACGCGACGAATCTCACAGGTTTGCCACTACTTTTCACAAGAAACTGCGTCAGAAAAAGGCTGTCATTTCCGTGCTGGAAAAGTTTGATGGTATCGGTAAAGCCAAATCACGCATGCTGCTTACGGCTTTCGGCTCACTTCAAGCCATTGCAGACACGCCTGCCGAAGAGTTGGCCAGGGTGGCCCGTATGAGCAGAACTAGGGCCGAGAGCCTGCTTCAGGGATTAAAGGCGGAACTTGGTAATTAAGCTAGTAAAAATATAAAATAAATCGAAAAAAAGATTAAATTTAACGAAAAAGTGTTGATTTATTTTAGAGACCAAGATGAATAAGGAGGTGTATTATGGAACTTGTTCATTTACCGATTATGACAAAGAAAAATGTGAAAATACTTAATTTCTATTTGATTATAAGCCTCTTTGTAGGCGCCGTGTTTTTAGGCTGCTCCGCAGGCAGCGGAGGCGGCGGCGGAGGCGGTGAGACAGTGGAGACCCCGGTGATCAGCCCCGGAGCCGGTGACATGGAAAAGGATACAGGGGAGATTACCATTACCTGAGCCACGGCGGACGCAAGCATCCACTATACCACCAATGGCCTGAATCCTACCGCGGCCTCGGACGTGTATCTGGGGCCTATTGAGGCAGGCGGATTCGCCGAAGGGCCGGTAACGATTAAGGCCATCGGGGTAAAGACCGGAATGAACGATAGCGACGTGGCCTCGGTAGATTACAATATAGTAGACAACCTTGCCCCCGTTCCGGAGATCACATCTGACCAATCCGGCGGTGTGACCGGTCCTTTTGACATTACCATTACCTTTAATGAGACCATAAGCGGGGCTCCTAATGATTTTGTGGAAGGAGACCTTACCCTGGGTAACTGCACATCATCCGGTTTTACCGAAAACAATCCGGTGTTCACTGTAACTATCACTCCTGTAACTGATGATCAGGATGTGACCATTGATATAGCAGCGGCAGTCTGCCAGGACACAGCCTCAACCCCGCACGATAACGTGGCGGCAACCCAATTCTAGCATTTTTTACGATAAGGATGCCCCTAAGGGGGTTATTACATCCACGGAATCCGATCCCACCAATGCCGGTACTATTCCGGTTACCATCACCTTCGCAGTGGATGTAGGCGGTTTTACTATAGACGATCTTACGGTGGGAAACGGTTTAGCCGACAATTTCGACGGAGGACCGGCAGTCTATACCGCGGATATTACATCCGCGGGAAAGGGCGCGGTAACGATAGATATAGCCGACGATGTATGCCACTCCTCGTCAACCGGCGCGCCCAATATGGCCTCGGAGCAGTTCAGTATTGTCTACGACAGTGTGGGGCCAACAGTCAGTTTAAGCTCGGTAAGCTCCGACCCGACTGCGGATTATCCGATTCCGCTTACCATCACCTTCAATGAAGATGTTACAGGCCTAACAGCGGGAGAGATTAGCGTGGGCAACGGCTCTGCCGGTAACTTGTTGGGCGGACCTCAGGTTTACACGGCGGAGATAACCCCGGATGCCCCCGACGTACTGGTAACTATTAATGTTGCCGCGGGAGTGTGCCAGGATGCGGCCGGTAACGATAACCAGGATGCCACACAGATTTCAAGGTATTATACGGAAGCGCCGAGTGTAACCATTAACCAGGCTGTGGGCCAAGCAGATCCTACCAACAGTACTACGATTAACTTTACGGTTGTATTCTCCGAATCAGTATCCGACTTTGCCACCGGCGACGTCACCTTATCCGGTACGGCCGGAGCAAGTGTCCAGGGCGGTTCTCTGGCCACTTCTGATAATATTAACTGGACGGTCAACATCATCTCAAGCGCGGCCGGGAGCATCAGCGTTACTGTTGGTGCGGGAGTCTGTTCGGACCCGGCGGGCAATACCAATAATGCCGCGGGAACACCCCTGGCTCGGACTTTTATCACCTCAATCAGCTGGGGTGGAGCCACCAACAGTTACTCCGGTACGACACCCATCACCACGGTGGCCCTGAACATTACCAACCAGTCCAGCAGGATTCTTATGGTCGGCATAAGCTTTGAGAAGGAAGCAGCCGGCGCAATAACAGTTTCCAGCGTGGCATTCAACTCGGGCGGCGCAGGCACAGCCCTCGCGGCGGTACCCGGTGCAACCCGCACCTATACAAGCGGGAATAACTCCTATATTACAACTATCTGGTATGTGGTAAACCCGCCCATTGCAAATGCTACCATCACCGTGACATTTAGCGATACACCGAGGCGCGCCAGGGTGGCGGCCTGCTGGGCCTATAACGTAAACACAGGATCCCCGTTTGGTGCAATAGCGGGCAGCACTGCGACCGTTTATCCCGCGACTACCATCAGCACACCAAGAGCTTCAACCTATTACTATTCTATGCTAATTGATAACGTTGTGGGAAGTGAAGGCAGCAATACCCATACAACTGATGAAGGACAGACGAGTATATGGACAAACGGAACGAACGGGAGCAGCAGCACGGCTGGCGGTTCGAGAAAAGCGTTTACGTCAACCGGTACAACCACTATGGGTTGGACATTTAACAATCAGACCATATGTCTGATGCAAACTGTGGTTGAATTAAAAATAATACAGTAACGATCTCATGAGCTATTTGATCCGGCCGGAAATTATTCCGGCCGGAGTTTTTTTATTACTAGGGTTGCAGGAAAATATTAATCTTACTACTATTTCCATAAAAATTTAGATACCAGTTACAAGGAGTATATTATGTTAACTTTGAAACGAGCTGAAGTAAAAGACGCAGAAATGGTTACCCAAATTAAAAAAGCTGCCTTTAATAAAGAATCAAGAGAGTTTGGTCCGGGAACCGATGGCGGACCTCCGGGTTATGATTCTGTTGAATGTACTATCGAAGGAATAGAATCAAATATAAATTACTTGATATTTTTAGATAAAAAGATAATTGGAAGTTTCTGGATTCATAAAATTAATGATGAACAGTTTGAATTAGAAGATTTTGTCATTCATCCTGATTTTCAGAATTTGGGATACGGAAAAGAGA
>CAZEPL010000001.1:6929-70148 GCA_964514135.1 uncultured Spirochaetaceae bacterium
CCTTATTCTGTATGAAAAAAGAAAGTAAGAAATTTATATTCTAACTATTCAATCTCAAAGGCCACCTGTTTTATCTGCGGTTCCAGTTCCAGGAACTTTTCGACTAAAAAGGACTCGAAGTACTTGTCTTTTTCTTTGGTGATTATCTTAACGGCCTCCTCATGGGTATTGGTGTCGCGGTAGGGGCGATCACTCATGATGGCGTCGTAGGTAATACAGATGGCGGTGATGCGGGCGCTTAAGGCGATCATACGGCCCGACAGACCATAGGGGTAGCCCGTACCGTCCCATTTTTCATGGTGCTGAAGGGCAATCTCCTTGCCGATCGGATTGGGATAAGCGCTTAAGATATAGGCGCCGTTGATGGTGTGCTCCTTTACCAGCTGCCACTCCCACTCTTCCAGTTTGCTTTCTTTATTGAGGATATCGTCCGGTATGCCAATTTTCCCTATGTCGTGCATGGGTGCAAAAAAGATAAGGTCTTCGATATACTCCTCAGTTATTTCCGGATATTGGGGAAGGTCGCTTAAGGTATGGCAGAGGATTTCAATGTATTTGCGGATGCGTTTTATTTTTGTGAGGGAATTTTTTTCCTTTAACATGGAAATCTCAGCTAATTTTACAAAAATATTATCTATGGCATAGCTGTTGTCCTGATTGATATCCACAAATACACCTGCATAGCCCTGCGGCATCTCCAGATCTTTGCGTGATTTATAGGATTTATATATGGGAATAAGTATGATATTACGCAGCGGGGCGGGAGCCTGTTGTGAGTCTGAGTTAAGAAGAACTCCCTGATCGGAATACTCAAGAATTAATCCCTGATCCTGGTCCGCAGCATCTTCTGTCTGTGGGGCAGGATCAGGGGCTTGAGAGGCAGCCTGTTCCGGCAGGGGAGTGTCTTCATCAATATAATCGAGTGCGGGCAGCTGATCGGCGGCCGTTAACAGTTTTGAGCCGATAAGATTGGAGTCCTTGCCGAAAACTTTGATAAATTTATCATTCACCCAGGTAATATACAGGTTTTTATCCAGCATCAAGGCGGGAGTGGATTCCATATCCTGGGTTACATTAACATAGTTAAAGAGCGTTAAGGATGACTCGATATTAATGAGCGTCTCATGATTTTGTTCTTTTAAGAAGTTAATGATATTTTGCAGGGCAGGATCGTGGCCCGCGGGCAGACCTTTGCCTGTTACCAGGTAGTCTAACGAGGTGTTGAGCGTCTGGGCAACTTTCAGGGCATCGTCTATTTTAGGAAGAATATCTTTGGAAAACCAGGAGTTAATTGTACTTAAAGCAATAACCGTCTGTTTGGAAAGCCATGTTCGGCGTTTTTCCTTTTGCTTCAGGATCTGGTCGACATTTTGCAAAAAGATGTGCATATTTCCCTCCCAAGCAAGTGATTTTCACTTCTTACCACCACTACGTGTCTGCCGAATAATTGTTCGTACATTTTAAATTTAAGTTATTTTTTCATTTATTTCAACGAAAAATGGAATTTAAATGTCGAAAAAACGATTATTTTATTAAAACGAGGCTGAAATCACTGTTGTTAAGAGCTTTACATAGGGAAGGTTTATTTGATTATGTAACCGATACTCACTCCCAGCTATGAAGGATAATTAGTAGGATTCCACACCCGATGGCGTATTTTCATACATAGAGGGCATTAAGTTATAGGAAAGTAATAAATGGGGGGAAATAATAATGTTGTCCATTTGAAAGTCCAAACCCACTCCGACAAGGATATGTATATCGCTCAATCCCGATTTGTCGGGTGGATTGGGTCCAATATCCGGTATTTCAAAGTCCACGCAGTATGTGTAGAGCATGCCCGCGCAAGGCCAGATGTTAAAATCTCCCAGTGAAAAGGGATATTTACCAACCAGATAGAAGTTGAGAAAATTAATTACCGCATCTCTAATATCTTCTGTACCGCCATTCTCTGTCCTTACTCCCCCGACAAAGAAGCTGTAGAATATGCCGAATCGTGCGTAGGTAAAATCAACATAGGGTCCGAAACCGCCGAAGTGAGTAAACGTGGTAGAATCACCCGTCGGCATAAAGTCCAGGAACAAGGCTGAAAAATAGTTCAAATGCGCTCCGGTTGAAATTGTTATCTCTTGGGCGCTTAATAAAGTGCATAAAACAAGCAAAATCAGAATAATGCAGTATTTGTTCATAGCGCCTCCCCGTTGGGAAATAAATATATTGAACGGCTATAAGAGTTTCTTCATTATTAATTATATCCTGATTGCATCAAATAACAAGAAATTTAAAAATAGTGCTTGCATATAATGAAATAATTTATTTAATACAATGATACAGACTATGTATAAAGTATTATTTGAAGGAGTACTACATGATCCATTTAGGTAAAACCGATTGTGGCCCCGAGGAAGTTGGCTACAATCCGGAAGCGTTGGAGAGTTTAGACAAACACTTTCAGGCACTCATCGATAAAGGCATGATTAATGCCGCAGGTTATCTGTTATCCAAAGACGGTAAGGTCTTTGCCCATAGATCCATGGGCAAACAGTCCGTTTATGAGGACAAAGGTGAGTTTTTACCCGACAGCATCCGGCCCATCGCTTCGATTAGCAAGGTATTTACCACTACGGGTCTGCTGCAGCTGATGGAGCAGGGAAAGTTCTTTTTGCACCAGTCGGTTTCCGACTTTATAAAAGAGTTTGATACCGACATGCACCGCTATATTACTATTTTTCAGCTCTTAACCCATACTTCGGGCTTAAAAGCCGATCCGGGTAACTTTTTTGAGCCTTATCCCGAAGATTGGGGAAGCAGCCGGTGGACCAAAAAGAACTGGATTAAAAAAACATTGGCCGGACCGCTGCAGTTTAAGCCGGGAACAGTGTGGAATTACTGCTCCAAGGGTTTCAATATTTTGGCGGAGCTTATTGCCCGCTTGTCGGGAATGGATTACGATAAATACATAGAAGAGCATATTTTTAAGCCGCTGGGTATGAACTCCTCATTTTTCTTCGTACCGGACAAATTTAAAGATAAAGTGAGCATGGTATCTCCATGGAATAAAGAGAAGTTAAAACATACACGCGATAAAATACCTTCACCCTCGCTATTGGGAGGAGGCGATATTTTATCCACTCTTTCAGATCTGTGGAAATTCGGTCAGATGATGTTAAACGGCGGTACATTTAATGGCAATAGAATACTCGGCAGAAAAACAATTGAAGCGGCCACCAAACCGCAGGAAAAGGAGATCAAAGCGTATAACTGGCAGCCGCATATCTTCGACGACAGCTTTAAATGGACCTGCGGCCTGGGCTGGGAACTGAATAAACACAAATTTTTAAGCGACGGCACCTACGACCACGAAGGTGCTGAGGGAGCAGGCTTGTTTATCGATCCCAAAGAGAACTTTATTTTTGCCGGTTTTTACCCTGATCCGGATTGGCATGGTGAAGCCTGGGTAAGCCCGCTGGCCATTGCCTGGTCGGGGATTGGATAAAACAGACGGGATTAACAGTATGATTATGCGTGTGGTGGCGCACAATATTTAATTTACATTGAAAAGATTATTTAATTACATATTAAAACAACTCCGTATCATAAAAGCCGTGGCGTTTGTTACCTATAAAGAATGGGCCGCCTACCGCTCGCATATGCTCATCTCTTTATTTGTGGGTCCGGTTCAGTTTATCGTGCAGGTGTTTATCTGGCGGGCTGTATATACGAACCAGACGGTACTCAACGGTCTTACTCTGGAACAGATTATAACTTACTACGCGGTGGTAACCATTATTCACTACCTGGTTATGGACTTTGCCTCCTGGAACCTGCACATGCTCATTCGCACCGGCCGCTTTGTCACCTATATGATACGACCCCTGTCTCATCGCTTTTTTGCGCTTTCGCAAAAGGTGGGGCATCGCGCGCTGGGTTTCGTATGGGAATTTATACCGGTTTACTGCATGTTCTTTTTTGTGTTTCAGATAACGTTAATCCCGGCTCATGTGGGCTGGGCGCTCTGTTCCGTATTTCTGGGTTTTATGATGCACTTTTTTTTAAATTACTGCATCGGGATTATAGGTTTTTGGCTGATAAGAGCCGAAGGTGTACGGAGAATGATCCTGATCTTCAGCATGCTGTTCGAAGGAGTGTTTATTCCTCTGGTGTTTTTCCCACTCCCTATACAAAAGATCCTCTTCTTCCTGCCCTTCCAGTTTGCCACGTATGTGCCTATCCGCGTGTTTATAGGTTCGTATGAGCTGGCTGGTATAAGCTTTGAGCTGCCGCATATTATTGCTCTTCAGGCCGCGGCCGTGGTTGTTATGTATTTTATGTCCGAGTTGCTCTGGCGCATGGGGATAAAAAAGTTTACGGGAGTGGGCATATGAGAGCACAAGTTAAGATATACCTTACCGCCTTTAAAAACGCCCTTGCCACGCGCATGGCTTACCGGATCGATCTGTTTGTAAGCGCCTTTATTATGCTGGTGTTCGAGCTGATTATTCCTCTGGTAACCTTTCTCATTTACAGCTCCGGAGCCGGTTTTCCGGGCTGGAAGTTTCATGAGGTCTTTCTGATTCAGGCTGTGTTTTTATTATCCAAAGGCATTACCTTTCCCTTTTTCGCGGGTATTGTCTGGAACACGATCACCCAAATCAGAGAGGGCACCTATGACCTGCTGCTGATCAAACCGCGCAATATCCTGTTTATGACCCTGCTTACAGGGATCGATATCGAAGACCTGGGCAAGCTGCTGGGCGGAATCGCCATATTTATATTCGCTGTCTCACAGGTGCCGGATCCGGGTGTGTTGAACTGGCTGGCCTTTGTGCTGCTGTTTGTCTGTTCCATAATCGTGTTTATATCTTTTTCCTTTATTATGGCGGCCAGCGGCTTTAAGTGGGTGGGGAATTTCAGGGTGTATGAAATATTCGAGGCTTTAACCAGTTTTGCCATGTATCCCATGAGTATTTTCTCCGAAGGAGTACAGATTCTGATTACCGCCTGTATTCCACTGGCGCTGATGGGATTTTTTCCGGCTTCGCTTATTTTGGGGAAGCCTCTGGACTGGCTTTTCATGAGCTTGGCAAGCTGTGTGTTTTTTTTGGTATTCAGTATTTTTTTCTGGTACAGAATGTTACGATCTTATACAAGCGCGGGTGGTTAACAATGATTATTAGAGTGGAAAATCTTACAAAAACCTATGTTACCTATAAAAGGGGTCATACCTTTTGGGAGACACTCAAAAGCATATTTAAACGTAAAAAGGTGCTTGTAGAGGCTCTGAAAAGCATCAGCTTTTCCATTGAAAAGGGAGAGCTGCTGGGTCTGATAGGTCCCAATGGTGCGGGCAAGTCCACCACTATTAAGATTCTTACCGGTATTCTTTTCCCCACTTCGGGTAAGGTTGAATCGTACGGCTATGTGCCCTGGAAGGCGCGTAAAAAATATGTTGCTCACATCGGAGTCGTGTTCGGCCAAAAGTCGCAGCTGGTGTGGGACATACCGCCGCTGGACTCCTTTTATATGAACAAGGCCATATATGACATTAAAAGCGAAGATTACCAAAAACGCCTCAACCGGATGGTAAGCATGCTCAATGCAGAGGAGATCATTAAAAAGCCCACACGCCAGCTCTCGTTGGGAGAGAGGATGAGGTGCGAGTTCATTATGGCCATGCTGCATAACCCCAAGATTGTGTTTCTGGATGAGCCCACCATTGGCCTGGATGTGATTGCCAAGGAACAGATCCGCATCTTCATTAAAGAGATGAATGATCAGGGGGTAACCTTTATTCTCACCACTCACGACATGGATGATGTGGAGCACCTGGCCCGGCGGGTGATTGTGATCAACCACGGCGAGATTGTGTTCGACGGCCGGATGGAGGCGCTGAAAAACTATCTGGGCACAAAAAAAATTGTGTATTTGGCTACCCACGAAAAACTGCCCGCGCTTAAAAAGCGCGGTGTGGAAAATATCCGTATGCTCAGCGACTACGAAGCAGAGCTGGAGCTGGATCTTGCCAAGATAGAGCTGAACCGCTTTATAAAGACCATCAATGAAAAAAACACCATCCGCGACATCTCCATCCACGAGCCTTCCATAGAGACGGTGATTAAGAAGCTGTATGAGTGAAGGTGCTATAGATGTTAACTATTATTTTTTCCATAGATTGCTACACTTGACGTTCTATTTTTATAAAGTATATAACGTATTTATATATAAAATTATGTAGCACTTATTGCGCTAACAATAAACCATATTTTATATAATCATTAAATATTTGATCTCTGCTTAAAAGATGATATTTTTTATTAATAGCTTCCCAAATAATTAACCTATCAAAAGGATCTTGATGTATATCACTAGGAAGTTTATAAAATGACGCAAATGTATTATAACTAATATCTTCAATCAAATATCCATTTGATATTAAAATATCTGGAATTCTATCCGGAGTAATATTTTCCAATTCTAACTTATTTATCGCATATTTCAAGCTTATTTCAAAGAATGAAATATTACTTACGATTATATCATTATTTTCATCATCAATCAGCTGTATTTCATTTTTCTTTAATTTTAAACCATCAAATAATATCCATAGTACAATATTTGTATCTAATAATATTTTCATAATGATAATAATTCTTTATCTGTTATTTTAAAGTTATCTATTATTTTATAACTTGCTTTTCCTTTTAAAATGCCTATCTTTCTCTTAGTCGGCTTATATTTTTTGTATGGTATAATAACTGCCAACTTCTCATGCTTTTTACCATATTCAATAGTTATTTCTTCACCATCTGATATTTTTTTTAATATCTGAGAAAGATTTGCTTTTAATTTTCCAATTGTAAATGTTTTCATATAAAAAATATATAGCTTTCTTGACTAGTTGTCAAGTTGTAAAATATTGAATATATATACTGTAAATTAGTATGTCATTGTTATCTACCAGATCCTTTATTATTCTTTTTTATCCATAGACCACAGTTCAAATTATTTCTTTATACATTTCATATTCGCGACTGGTTTTAACAATGATATCAACCGGGATAACTAAATCTTTGAGATAGCTGCTTACAACACGGTTTCTTTTTATTTTCTGTAATCATACACTTATAATATAAAAACTAATAATTCTCTGCAAGCAGACAAGTAATAAAAACCATCAATGAAAAAAACACTATCCGTGACATCTCCATCCACGAGCCGCCCATCGAGACGGTGATTAAGAAGTTGTATGAGTGAAAGATCGGGGCGCCGGTTATTTCCTTTCAATACATGAAGCGGACATTTCTATTGTGCTTTGGAAAAGATTCTTTAAAATAGCTAAAAATTGTTTGATTTTTTTTTTAAATGTTATATAATTGTGTATTACAAATGAAACAGGAGGTTTGTATGAAAAAAATTTTAGTATTAGCATGTGTACTGTGTTTATTTAGCATGAGTGCATTTGCCCAGGATATCAGTATCAGCGCCGGAGCTGAGGTAATGTTTGCGATGCATACACTAGGATATCATATCGATGTGGACGAGGATAATTTAGCATACATTGACTACAATGATCAAGTTGCCGCAATCGGAGTGTGGTTAGATTTTACCTATGTTCGACTATCAGCTGATTTTACTATGTTCGTAGATGGACAAGTACATCATAAATTAATATTTGGAGGTGCTACTCTTGATGACGATGATTATGATTATGTAGATGGTGTCGGATATAATAGTATCCTGATTACCTTAGTAGGGAAATATCCGTTTGATGTGGGTGGTATGATAATATACCCAGAAATTGGTGTAGCCTATGATCTTATGATTCACTATGATGCAGATGGCGATGGAGAAAGCGATTTAGGAGATCCGGGCCTTGATGATCTCAGCGACTTCTATATAGTTGGTGGAGTGGGAATGAGTGTGCCATTAGATCCGGTTATTATTAATTTAGAAGTCCAGTTTGGATATAATCTCACAGGAAATTCTGACGCAGATTATGATCCGGTTGACGAAGAAACCTACCCTGGCTGGTTTTTGGGTATTAAAGCCGGTGTAGGTATTGCGTTTTAAAGAAATATTCTTTTATAGAAAAAGAGGCTGTTATGTAACAGCCTCTTTTTTTTGATATTTCGGTAACAGGGCTTCATCAGGATCAATGTCTGATATGCTAATAACTGATAGTTGCATCTATAGAGATTATTAATTATTTTCCAAAAATAACCTCCCTTGACTTCCCCAATTCAGAAAGTATATAAAGTATTCATATATAAGATTATGTATTTGCCGCTAAAAAAGTTATATTTTTGTTTTATTATCCTCATTTTATTAGTTGCTTCCCTCTCCGCTCAAGAAAATACAATTTTGAAAACACGTAAAATCTTACTTCTGCCCACTCAGGACGCCACAAATAATGAAGCGTATAAGCACCTGCGTATGTATATATTCAACGTATTAAAAAGTAATTTACTAAAATATGAAAATTTAGAAGTTATTTTCTTTAATGATAATTTTTCCGTATCGCTGTATGACAAAGATTTTGAATCCATAGTAAAAGGGCTGAGTGAACAATACACTGTGGAATCGTTTATCTTCGGAGAGTATTTTGTGGACAACCGGGGTCTGCATGTATTCGTTAATGTCTGGGATGCGGCCAGTTTGCGGGTAAAAAACCTTTTTATGAAAAGCATGCCCGCGGACCTGGATATGCTGGAAAATATAGAAGGTATTACCTTAATGCGTATTATAGTTTTGGTCCTCAATGGGATGACGTTAAAAGCCGTCTCCATTTTGTAATCGAGCCAATTGAATAAAAGATTAGTTTGAGAAATACTCACAGCCCCGGCCGCGTACCGGGGTTTTTTTATCTACTTTTAAACGTTAATTATTCTTAAAGCTCTCATTTTTTAATCCATTATGAAAGAGCTGGAATGGACGGAAAATCGTTACCTTGACAAACATAATTACGATATTTATAATTCACACTATTGAAAGATGCTATCCAACAAAAAATATCTTACTGGATTGAATCAGCTGATTCCGATTTTGAAGCTGCCAAAATATTATTAATTAATGATAAATATTTACAATCACTTTTTTACTGAAATCTTGTAATTGAAAAAGCACTCAAAGCATATTATTGGTATATAAATGAAAAAGAACCTCCCTATACTCATAATCTAATTATTCTTTCATCTAAAAGTAAAATAGATAAAATAATGAGAGAAGAACACAAAAGGACAATCGACATTTTAATGCCTTTAAATATAAAAGACGATATCCCGATGAGGAAAAGGAACTATTAAAGGTATATACTAGTGATAAAATAAAAGAAATCTTTGATAAAACAGAGGAATTATATAAATGGATTCTGAAGCTATTGAAAAAATAAAAAAATATGCTGATATTATTACGGCAAAACATCCTGTAAAGATGATCATTCTTTACGGCTCATATGCAAAAGGAATTGAAAAAAAAGACAGTGACATAGATGTTGCTGTTGTAATAAATCAAATCGATAACAAGTATTTTGAATTAACTGCTGATTTATATAAAGCAGTAAGAGAGGTTGATGAAAGAATAGAACCCAATCTGATCTTTATTAAAAACAATCGAAGCGGTTTTTTAGAAAGTATTTTAAAATACGGAAAGGTAATTTATAAAAAGACATAATTTCCTGAACAAACCCACGGCCCCGGCCACACACCGGGGCTTTTTTATTGCTTTTTAAATCAAAATAGCATAATAATTGGAATAGGACGATCAATAGTTCCGGTAGCTTTATGAGAGTAATGATAAAAACTACATAAAGCTCGCGAGGATCACAGAACCCTCCGTGTCCTCCGTGAGCTTTGTGTGAGCCGAATTCGTAAACTTTGGCCACTGCTTATTATATAAAAGGAGTACCTATGAAATCTGTTTTTGCACTTTTTTTGCTGTTTCTTCTGCTTGGCACCGCAGCGTGCCGGGATGAGAACAAGGAAACTGCGCCGCTGCTTGAGAATGTCCAGTCGAATGAACCGTTTGCTTTTTTTAATGACATAGATTCGGTCCGCGGTAAGACAGCGGATGATCCGCCGGCTACTTTTATCGCCGAACTATCTCTGGGTTATAAAAAGGGAGATACACAAACACAATCGGAGTTAATAGAGAAAAAACCGCAGATTCAAAATACCATATTAAAGTATTTAAGCGGTAAAAAAGCCGACGAGCTGCATCCTAAGAATTTCGAGACCATGCAACAAGAACTGGTAACTGAAATAAACAGGCTGTTAACCAAAGGAAAACTGCGCGTTTTATTGTTTCAGGAACTCCAGGCCTTTGCACCCTGATGAGGATTTCTCCATACCAGTCGTGCGCACCACTCATACAATTTTAAAGTATCACTTGAAATTTGTATGAATATATTTTATCATATACTTATGATTAAACGGCAGCAGCAGGTAGAGCTATTAAATCTATCCAAACAATATCCTGTGATTACAATTACCGGCCCTCGACAGGCCGGTAAAACAACCCTTGCACAAATGACATTTCCTGAATACCAGTACTGTAATCTTGAGTTGCCAGAGTTGAGGAGCCTCGCTAAAAAAGACCCAAAAGCGCTTTTTCACTCTTTTCCCGCTCCTGTTATTATTGATGAGATCCAGCGGGTGCCGGAGCTTCTCTCTTATATCCAGGTTTTCGCAGACAGGACTGAAAAAAAAGGTCAGTATATTTTGACAGGCAGTCATCAAATGCTTCTGCTTGATTCAATTACTCAGTCATTAGCCGGCAGGACGGCTTTGTTAAACCTTTTTCCTCTTTCCATTAAAGAACTTGCTGATGAAGGCATTATTTATTCATATGATGAATATATCTACAAAGGATTTCTTCCTCGTATATACAAAGATAACTTGGAACCTACCAGAGCCTACAGGAATTATTTTCAAACCTATGTGGAAAGAGATGTCAGGCAACTGGTAAATATCAAAAACATAACGTATTTTGAGAATTTCATCCGTATGCTCGCGGGGCGCGCGGGGCAGTTGTTGAATTTATCTTCCCTTGCAAATGATATTGGAATATCCAGCACCACTCTTTCCCAGTGGCTCTCTGTGCTTGAGGCATCATTTATTATATTCCGCATAAAACCATTCTTTAAGAATTTCGGTAAAAGGATTGTTAAATCTCCCAAGCTGTATTTTACGGATATAGGGCTCGCATCATATTTAATCGGTATAAATGATATTAGGCAGGTAAACAGAGACCCCCTGCTTGGCGGTTTGTTTGAAAATCTTGTAGTTATGGAGGCCGTGAAAGCAAGAATGAATCAAGGACTTGATCCTGATCTGTATTTTTTCAGAGATAATAATCAGCATGAAGTGGATCTTATATATAAACGAGGGAGGGAATTGATTCCGATAGAAATCAAATCTGCCATGACCTATAATAATGACCTTATCAAAAATGTATTGTACTTTAATAAAATCAATAAATCACCGGGGGCATATCTTGTGTATAATGGAGATTTGGTATTGAAGCAGGGAGATATTGATATAATAAATTTTAAGGATACTTATAAGATTTTTATCTAGGCCAATAATGTGAGCCCTGTAAAAATGCAGGATACGGAACAGGAGATGCTGCCTGTTATTAATAAGCTGCTGACCAAAGGCCGGGTGAGAGTTGTGCTTTTCAGGGAGTTCTATGTGTTTTAATTTTAGTTAGAAGGCGTTTATTTTTACTCTTATTATCTTTTAACTCTAAAAGTATAATACATTGTCGGATTACGGTTATTTATTCCCCTTTAATAATATAATTATAATTTGCTTGATAATATGAGTTAAAGTTCATATATTAAATATGAAATTTAGTTCATATTTCTAAAAGGAGGAATTGACAATGAGTAATGAACAGCAGAGTACCGCTGTAGATAACTCCATGAGGTTGGGAAAGTTTGAATTCATGGCTATGAATAATTTTTTTAGGCGCTGGCTACATAAGCATATAGAATTCAAAATATTTTATAAGCTGCTCCTTAAACACCGGGTCGATCTTCGGGGAAAAATAATTATGGATGCCGGCTGCGGCTCCGGGTACAGCACACAGCTTTTAGTACAGACATATGAGCCTGAAAAAATTATTGCGTTTGATTATATGCCGGAACAAATTGCTTTGGCAAAAAAACGCGGTTTAAATGCGGATTTTTCAGTAGGGGATATGACAAATATAAAGCTTAAAGACGGCGTATGTGATGCCGTGTTTATTTTCGGAGTGCTTCATCATATTCCTGCTTGGGCAAAAGCCCTTTGTGAGGTAGCACGCACCTTAAAACCGGGTGGGCATTTACTGCTGGAAGAACCTCATTTTGGATTTAGTTGGCAGGAGCTGGAAGCGGAACTAAGAATCGTCGGATTTCGGATTGTGGATCAAAAGCATTTCTCGTTTGGTTATTTTCGCAGCTATTTATGCAGAAAAATCTAATGAATTGAATGCTATTATTGCTGAGCTTCTTGCAAAAATGTTATTTTTGCAAGAAGCTCCTAAAATGGAAATTGCTAAATTATTATGGTATAAAGAATAAGTATTTTACTAACTTAATATATTTTGAGTTTTGCAATTTCCTCTGCTATACAAAGATATATCTGGCCAGCATATGTACCAGCTCATCTATCAAACTTTCTTGATTAATGTTTTCATATAATTTTTGGGAATGTTTCACGATATGGACGATTTGATCAATGGTTGTCACAATCAGGACCGCGGCTGTTTCGTAATCGTTAATTTTCGTTAGTGCTCCGAACCGCTTCAAGATTTGTTCCGTACTCTTAAAACTCTTGGTTTCCCATATGCGGTGTGCGAGCGCTACATCGGGATCTGAATGCATTATTGAGCCGATCTCCTCATGCAGGTCGGGGAAGATATCATGAGCTTTTAAAACCGGTTTGATAAAAGAGCGTACGAGCCGGTATTTGTCTTTCGGAATAAACTCAACAGTGTCCATAAGGGTGAAAAGATTTTTAAAAACCTGCTCAAAATGGATATTAACAACCTCTAAAAAAAGATCCTTTTTATCCTGAAAATAGGCATAAAACGTGCCAATAGAAACACCCGCCTGGTCGGCGAGTTCTTTGGAGTTTGTTTTATAGAATCCTTTTTCTGAAAACAGCTTAAATCCCGCGTCAATTATCTTCTGTTTCTTTTCGACGGAGCGTTCCTGTTGAGGCGTACGTTTTGTTTTATTCTCGGGGTTCATAATTATTCTTAAGTAAAATTTATATAGTTGCCGCTTGTTTGTCAATGAAAAATATGAATAAAAGTTCATTTTTTTGTTTGACAATGTGAATAAGAGTTTGTATACTATGTGACAATATGAATAAAAGTTCATATTCATAATTGATAGGGGTTGGAATTTTTTAAACGCAAATATGAACAAGACATTTTATTCGTATTTACGCATAATTCTTATGAGGAGTAACTATGAAAAACAATAAAATCGGCCGCGGGGCATCAAGAATCGGTATGAATGTTATCGTAAAGTACAAATGGATTTTTTTCCTTGGCATCGCTATGCTGGTTGTGTTGGGTTATCTGGGTTTGGATAAAATCGTAATGGATAATTCCAACGAATCTATGTTCGAAAAGAGCGATGAGGTTAATATTAAGCTCCAGCAGTTTCATGAGATCTTCGGTAATGAAGATTTTGTGTTTGTCATGGTAGAGGCGGATAATATATTTACCCCGGAGGCCCTCGCTTACATAAAGCGCCTGAGTGATGATCTGGAGCAGAATCTGCCCTTCGCCAAAAGAGTAACATCCGTGACCCACATGGAATACCTTGATGTTGTAGACGGCGATCTTTATGTTGATGATTTAATTGCCGCTGACATACCGGAAGATCCTGCCGAGCTTAATCAAATCAAAAACAAGTTGCTGGCAAAACAAGTATATGTGGATCGTCTGCTGTCCAAGGATGGCAAAAAAACCGGCATCTTTATCGAGTTTGAAACCGTACCCGAAACTGTATACGTTCCGCTGCTAAAAACAGGGGCAGGCCCGCAAGAAACCGCTATGCAGGGGGATATTTATTTTGAAGAGGAACTTGAGGATAAAAGCGCGTATTCAAATATAGTGGAACCTAAAAAACTTATTGCGCCTGCTCTGGATTTGATTTTGCAGCGAAATCAGTATGATGGCTGCATAGTCACGGCAACGGGTATGCCCGTAACCGAATATAAAATCGATGAGACCATTATCTCGGAAACCGGCAGAACCTTTCTCATCACTTTACTCATCTGCATCATACTCCTGTTTGCTATTTTTCGCTTTCCTGCGGCTGTGATGGCCCCGGTTATTGTGATTATTGCCACTACCATTATTACTTTTGGACTTCTGGGCTGGCTGGGTATTCCGCTTTCATCTTTTATTGTCATCCTGGCCTGTTTACTGTTGATCATAGCGGTTAGTTATTCCATTCACATCATCAATCACTTTAAAAGGAATTATAAACTGACCGGTAAGCGTAAAGAATCTGTTCGCTATGCTTATGAGCATGCAAGCTGGCCCTGCTTACTTACTGCGCTTACCACCGCTGTGGGGTTTGCTTCCTTTATTTTTGTACCTATGGTTCCACTGCGCAACCTGGGTATGGCCAGCGCTCTGGGTGTGCTTATCAGTTATATCCTGGTTATGATCCTGATACCGATCTTTCTCTCTTTTGGTAAAGATAAAACAATAACAATCGGGGCCAAGGCTAAGAAAGATGCAGCCACTACCGATAACACACGCTCAAGCCGCTTTATGCAGAAGTGGGCGGATCGAGTGTTGAAGAGTGCTCTGCCCGTAGGTGTTATAAGTGCTGCTCTATTATTAATAATACCTTTTTTCATTTCACAAATCGAAGCGGATTCCGATTTCATACACCTGTTCGGAGATCGCAATGAATTTGTACGTGATGCCAAGCATGTAACCAATAATCTGGGCGCACTTTACTCTTATGAGGTGTTAATTGAGCTGCCTGAAGCGGAGATGGCCCAGGAACCGGAAGTGTTGGGAGCGCTTGAAGATCTGGAACAGCTCATTGATGGTTATGATACAACCAAGCGCACAATGAGTATTAATGATCTTCTGAAAGATATCAATATGACCATGAACAATAACGATAAAAGTTATTACGCGATCCCTGATAATAGAGAGCTTATTGCGCAGTATCTGCTTTTATACGATATGTCGGGAGGAGGCGAACTGGCAAACTGGGTTGACTACAACAACCAGTATTTGCGCCTTTCCGTACAGGTAAAACGTTCTACTACAACTCTCCGTGAGGTCTTTAAAGAGATTGAGGCTTTTGCCCAAAAGAGATTCCCTTTTAATGCCAAGGTGACGATTACGGGCGATATGTCCATTTTCATAAAATCGGTGGGAGCCCTGGTTGACGGCCAGATTATTTCAATTTTTATAGCTTTTTTAGGGATCTCCTTGATGATGATGCTTGTGCTGCGCTCTATCCCTGTGGGCTTATTATCCATGATACCTAATGTGCTGCCTGTGCTCATTGTTGCCGGATTGATGGGGCTTTTTAACATCACTTTGAACATGATGACCATAGTAGTGGCGCCACTTTTAATTGGTATCGCAGTTGATGATACCGTGCATTACTTTGTGCACTTTAAAGAAGAGTTTAAAACACGCAGGTCTTACCGTCGGGCCAACAGGGAGACCTTCAGGAAGATCGGCTGGGCGCTGGTATTTACTTCGCTAATCCTGATGATAGGTTTTTCCGCCTTTTTGTTCACAAGTATCGACAGTATTATCCAGCTGGCCGTTCTGCTTACCATAGGTATAGGCGTGGCACTGGCAGCGGATTTGTTGATTACTCCGGTGCTGTTTGTATTCTTAAAACCATTTGGTAAAGAAGAGGATAAAAAAAACAACAAGCAGCTTGTCGCTTAAAATACTTACTTTAGGAGGATTGTTATGAAGAAGAAAACATTATTTTTCATTGTGTTCATGTTATGTGTAATTATGGCCGGTTTTCCTCAAGCAAACAGGGGGGCCGGTATCGCTAAAATGACATTTGAGCTTTTGGAATCCAACGATGATTATTCCCTTGTTACTATGGTGCTTATTGATAGCAGGGGTAATCAAAAAACGCGTAAGTTCAAGATGTATACAAAGCAGGGAAGCCAAGGACGAAACAGCTTTATTGAGTTTGTGGAACCTGCTGACGTAAAAGGCACAAGATTTTTAACTATTGCCCATAAAAATGCAGATGATGAGCAGAGACTTTATCTGCCTGCACTGGGTAAGGTGCGTAAAATATCTTCCTCAAAAAAGGACGCTAAGTTTATGGGTTCGGATCTCTACTACTATGATATGGAAGACAGGGATTACGAGGAGTTTACCTATAATTATGTGGGCGAAGAGGTGTTCAGAGGTATGAACTGTTATGTGATTGAATCCTTGCCCAAAGACAGCGCTGCGCCCTACTCCAAAATGATGATGTGGGTGAATAAAGAGAACTATTTCGTTTATAAAAGGGATTGTTACGACAGCAAGCAGCAAAGAAGACTGCTTAAAAGCATTATAATTCTGGAGGTTAAGAATAAAGGAGGAGTCCTTACAGGAACAAAGATGGTGATAGAAAATCATATTGAGAACCATAAGACCCTGTTGGAAAGAGATAATCTCTACATAAACACCGGAATAGACGACAGTATTTTTTCGGTGCAGAACCTGACAAAATAATTTTTATATTCGGGTAATTTGGAATGGAGCAGTTACGCTCCATTCGAACATATGAAAAAAATTTATTATTATAAGAGGGGTAATACAATGATAAATGAAAGGGCATACTGGAATAATGATGCAAAAAATTATGAGGCCCGTGTAGATAAGTCGCATAAAGCATATGAAAAGATAATTGATTATATTAAGAAGGAGATTAATAAGGATATGCTCCTTCTAGATATTGGAACAGGAACAGGTGAAATTCCTATTAATATTAGTAATAATGTAAAAAACATTGAAGCAATTGATTACTCATTTGAAATGATTAAAATCGCCAAACAAAAAGCTAAAATAAAAGGAATAAAAAATATTTCCTTTTCTGTTCAAGATAGTAATAATTTAATCTATAAAGATAATACATTTGATGTCATTACTATAATAAATTTACTCCACATTATTCCAAAACCAGAAAAAGTCATAGAAGAAGCAAAAAGGTTAATTAAAAATTATGGTAAAATTATTATTGCATCATATTTGCATAATGAGAATATAAAAAGCAGATTGATATCTTGTATTATGAAAAGGAAAGGGCATCCGATATTTACTAAATATAATAGTAATACAATTTTTAGTTTTATTGAAAACTGTTCTTTAAACATTACTTTTAAAGAAAAGCTTTCAAATATAATGCCAATATTATATTTAATAGCTTTAAGACAATATTAATATGAGAAATTGACTTAAACATCGCTTGCAATGTTTTTATACTGTGCTTATAAACTCGATTAAGCATCGACACATCCAACCACAAAATCGAAGATTTTATGGTAAAATACTTATGCAGCACGTATTCGAAAATCGTAAAGATTAAAGAATATTATAGCAAACAATGAGAGGAGATGAGAGTGAAGTTTGTTAGTATTATTTTTATGGTGTTGTGTTTTCTTACTTTTAACATATACGCTTTTGCGGATGAGTATGACGATATGTTTGAGACTACAAGAGAAGACAAGGAGCCTTTACCGGAGCACGAAGAGGAGGATGCCCAAGATTGGAATGATATGCAGCAGAGCTTCTCCCTTACCCTAACAGGTGAACACATAAGCAGTCTACGTACGGGAATAATGGAAGATTATATGGATTTCGAGGGGTCGTTTAAATCCCCTCAGTTCATAAATACTTTGGGTATACAAGCTCGGCAGAACGATCTGGAAATTGTCTCACATTGGGAGTGCAAAATTATCATGAATGAGGAGGGAGAGTGGAGTGATATCCTCTCCCTCTCTCCTCTTGAGAATTATCTGATCTGGTCTCCGCAAAGCTTTACTTTACGTTTCGGCTTTCAATACTTTAACTGGGGTACGGCAGACGGTATCAATCCAACCGATACCTTAAATCCCCGGAATTACAGCCTCTCACCGCTGGCGGACAAGATACCTGTGTTCGCCTTTTCATTGGAGTATTTTCCCTCTGCAGCTGTTTCTCTCACTTTTGTGTATATTCCTTATAATCAGCAGGATATCATGCCTGTGGATTCGGTGGCCCTGCTTCAGGCCCAGTTTCCCGTAAGTACTATCGGAGCGGAGCAGACCGCCTATGATCTCTCGTCATTTGTAGTGGGAGCCAAATGCAGTTTCTATCTACAGTATCTGGATTTTTCCTTAAGTTATATTTATAATTTTGATTCCTTTTATACACCGGATATCGAGCTTGTAGATATAGGCGCGCTGTATGGTGTTTCTGCAATTGACTTAAGTAAGAACCGCGTGCACCAGTTTGGCTGTGATTTCAGAACCACTATCGAGAGTGTGGGTATCTGGGCAGAGGCGGGTTTTGAGATGCAGGACGGATACACACCCGGATCATACAGTACACGGCCGCCCAGCCTAAGCTGGGCCGCGGGTTTTGATGTGAGCTATGGTCCTGAAGACGAGCATTATCTAAATATCCAGTATATCGGGTGTTACATTTTTGATTTCGATGACAGCTATCTGCAGGATTACCCGAACGGGCAGCCCGCATTGGGTCAGACCGAAGAGTATTATAGCGAGTTTTACAACCGATCTCTGATTTACCAGCTTGCTTCTTTGCAGGAGGCACTGATACAGGGAGCGGCACTTAATCTGGATTGGAGTTTCGCGGATTCGCTTTTAAATCCCTCACTCTCGGTGGTATATTTGCTTCCTCTGCTCTATGAAGATAAAACACTGGATAATGGTACAACAGTATCATACCAGAGGTTGGGAAGTCTGATATTCAACGCTGAGCTGGATATTATGCCTTTTGATTCGTTTCATTTTATATTGGGCTGTGATATTTATCTTTCATGGCATCAGGTAGGGGAAAACGGGATTACCCTCAACCGCACATCACAGGTGGGTTCATTTATAGAAAACAGCAGCCTTTACTTTAAAATGCAGTATAAATGGGATCTGGAGTTGTAAAAGAGGCGGTATCAGGCAAAGAGAGGCCGCCTGTTCACAGCCAATTACATATCGGCTAAAAATCAACAATCGCATAATAAGCAAGCTTGGGTTTATGGTTATTGTCAGAAAGCAGGGGATAGTTGTTCCTGATCGTAGGATGGGTATCCAATCAGGTGGCATCGTCCGACACTCCCCAAAAAGTGACGCTTGTTATTCGGCTGTTGTTGGCTTTGAACAGCCTGAATAACTCTTTGTAACGCAGTGCCTGCTGCTGTTCAAGCTGCACTGTAAATTCTTTTTGCGCTTCCCAGCTCTTTGTGGACCAGTTATCATTAGTATAAACGGAAATATCCAGCTCACTGATTTTTATTTCAAGGTCGGCGGCCGCGATTTTATTTATTGCGTTTCGGATATCGTTCATTTTTGGCCAGTTCAAATTCCAATGTCCCTGCAGGCCTATTCCGTCAACACGAATGCCCTTGGAGCGCAGCCACTTTACCATGGCCAGAATTTTTGTCAGTTTTGACGGGACTGTTACGTTATAATCATTGTAATACAGCTTGGCAGCAGATCCTCTGGCCGCCAAAGCGTCCTGTGTGTATTTAAAAGCCCAGAAAATATACTCTTCATTCCGGAAGATGCTATACCAGTCGGAGCCTTCACTGCCGTCGCGGCATGTTTTGCTCTCTGTATCGGAGACCGCTTCGTTTACCACATCCCAGTTATCCATGACATCGGCTGTACCTGTTTTTCTTAGCAGGTGCAGTAGAACAGTATGAAAGTGAACATAAAACTATTACTACTATTAATAATGGATGTAAATACTGGCTCAAGTAAGGTTTTTTATACATAGAGGATCCTTTTAAACAACTATTATATTAATAATAACTATACTACATTCTATTTTATTATTCTAAATTGCGAACTTTATTGTACACTAACTATATCTTTAATTGTATATCTCAATAGATAAAATGAAAAAGTTGTTAATATAGAAAGAGCTTGATATTTTTAATAGAGCAATTTATTATGTTTAAGAAGAAAAATGAAAATTGTATTACATGGTGGACCCCAGAATACAGAAGTATTAAAAGAACTGCTTTCATCCAGAGGGATCAATATTGTGGAGAAATCTCCCATTAGCTTTGTTCCCCGGGGCAAGCCTCTTCCAGATAAAGGTATTGTTGTGGTTTATGATACATCCCAGATGGATGAACTGATTAATTTCATTGATTCAATTAAAAATCTTTTTACACAATCTAATAAAGAAATTATTATTGGTAAGAAAAAGGAGGGTTATGCTGTTTTACAACTGCCAGATATAATATATTTTGTGGCTTTGGGGAATTATGTGTATAGCCAGACAATGCAAGAGCGTTATGAAGTAAAGCAAAAATTATACGAGATTGAAAGCAATTTTACAGCACAATATTTTATCCGCATAAATAAATCATATGTCATTAACCTCCGCTGGATTCAGGAAATTATTCCCTGGTTCGGGGGACGGCTTTTATTAAAGATCAAAGAAATAGGGGAGGAGTTAGAGGTTTCACGAAACTATGTCAAAGCGTTTAAAAAATCCCTCGGCATTTAGAGGGAGAGTGTATGAAGAACTCAAAGAATATCTGTTTACAATTATAATCTCAGGTCTGCTTGGCGCCCTTGTCGCTCTGCCTTTTATCTTTTTATTTGAGGATAACCTCGTTTTAGGACTGGTAAAGGGCTGTCTGGCCGGAGTGGTTATCGGACTGATTTCACGAACTGCTTTTGTTATTATACTGAGAACCGTTCATTCCTATCCCTTCTGGGCTTTTCTATGTATATTCTTTACGATCGGAAGCGGTACCTTGGCAAGCTCATACCTCTTCGGTCTGACTGAAGTTTTTTTCTTATTCCTCATCATAGGTCTGGCCGAAGTAGTCGGTCTTGGTGTAACCTTTCTTATTTATCGTTACAGCTTGTATTTAAACAGCAAGCTGCGTGTTATACAGAAAAAAATACAGGCAGAACTAAGTAAGAAGAGCAAAAAAAACAAGTAACTTAAACCTAACATATACCTGTTACCACCCATATATAGCCACTTATCACTTTTTTATTGGAGTATCCCCGGGCTCATGATAGTTTTACATTGAGAACTATTATATATCCGGAGGATTGTATGAAAGCAAAATATTTTATTCCATTAATCTGTTTTTTAGCAGTCATTGTGTTTTGTTCACTCTTAATGATGCCGCCTTATCCTTTAATGATCGCTCAATTTGCCTTATTTTTAACCGGTTTTAGTATGACCTATTTTTACGCCATTAAAGAGACAATCAAGAATAGAGATGCCGTGATAAAACTTAAGGCCAGATCGCCTTATTTTATGCCTGTTTCCATTTTTATAAGTGTTACAGCCGTAACCACTTTTTTGTTTATTCCCCGTGATATGGATATAATCATTCAGTTTAGCAGCTATTGTGTTATGGCTCTTTTGTGTTATACCGTAGGCGTGATAATTCTTTTACGGGACATTAAAACAGAGAGCAAGCCGCCTCTTCAAACGAATAAGTTGTCTGTCAACAAAGAAAAGACACTACTGCTTATAAATCCCGTTAATCCTCATAAAACCGGATTGACTGTCAACTCGTCTTCGCGGTTTCCGCCGTTGGCTTTGGGAATAATCGCCACTTTAACTCCTGATAATTTTCATGTGGAATTAATAGATGAAAATATAGAGCAGTTTCATTATAAGCAGGCGGATCTGGTGGGTATTACCGCTTTCACTTCCGCAGTCGGCAGGGCGTATGAGATTGCCTCGCATTACAGAAAGAGGGGTGTCCCGGTTGTTATGGGGGGAATCCATGCCTCCATGCTGCCGGATGAGGCTTTGCACTATGTGGACACAGTTGTGATTGGTGAAGCAGAAAGCATATGGCCTGAGCTTATAAACGATTTTCTTAAGGGAAAACTAAAGAAAAGATACACAGCCGAACCGGGGAAGCTAGACAATATGCCCATTGCGAGTAGGGATATATTCAGTTCACAGTACATGTTTGCAACAGTGCAGACATCGAGGGGATGCCCCATGGACTGTGAGTTTTGTTCTGTCACGGCATTTAACGGCAGGAAGTATAGACAGCGTCCGGTAAAGGATGTGCTTGATGAGCTTGAGAAAATTCCGGAGCAATACATTTTTTTTGTTGATGATAATATCATAGGTTACAGTAAGGCCTCCGCGCAAAGAGCAGTCCGACTCTTTAAGGGAATGGTGGAAAGAAAGTTGAACAAGGTATGGTTTTGTCAGGCCTCGCTTAATTTCAGTTTGGATGATGAGGTATTGGTTTGGGCGCGAAAAGCGGGCTGCAAACTGGTTTTTTTAGGTCTGGAATCCCCGGATCCTGAAGAGTTAAAGGTAATGAATAAAAAAGTGAACTTACGCATAGAATATAAAAAAGCACTGAAAAATATAAATAAACACAAGATCGCTATATTGGGAGCCTTTATTAATGGTACTCAAACAGAAACAGCTCAAAGCCTTGGGAATAAGGCCGATTATATTCTCCATCACCAGATAGATGTGATTCAAGCTACGATTCTTACTCCACTTCCGGGAACAAGGCTGTTTCGTAAACTGGAACAGGAAAAGCGTCTGTTATTCACCGAGTTCCCCCAGGATTGGGAGAGATATGATATGGGTGAGTTGACATTTAAGCTGGATAATATGACGCGTAAGCAATTTATGGTGATACACAAAGAGTGTAACAGACGTTTTTATTCCAGATGGAACTTAGTAAAGCAGTTTTTTAAAACTCTTATTAACACCAGGAGTATGGAAAGCGCGCTGTGGGCCTATAGCTCTAATAAAAATTATCGTAATGTGTTTTTAAGCTATAAAGCATAAATATACTTTTAAGATTAAGGAGTTAACAAATGACAAAATTAAAACAAATGATTATCTTTTTTATTTTTCTTTTTTCTATTATTTCAAGCATTTTTTCAAATGAAAATAATTTACAGATAATTAATGGAGAAACATTTATTATGAAAATAATAGAGAAAAATGGAGAGACTTATTATGGAACCAATAAATATTCTATTCAAAGTGTGGATGGTAAAACTACATACTATTACTCTTATGTAGACAAGTATGATAGTTGGTATGTCTGGACAGACAGTAATGGTATACCATTTAAAATTATCTATGAAAATGAATATGGTAAAATAACGCTTTTATTTAACCATGAAGGCAAGGTTACAATGCAAGGAAGCTGGAAAAACGAGGTAATTGAAAAAATAAAGTATTTTCTGCCCAATGTTACATTGGAAAATACCCTTGTTATAAGGAGTTTAAACCTGGAATCAAATGAAAAATACGAATTCGATCTATTACAGTATGACAAACTCCCGGAGCTGGATGCCTACAGAATGTATTTTCAGGTTGTAGGAGAAGAGACGGTAACTGTTAAAGCGGGAACATTTTATTGTAAAAAGGTACTTTTCAGTCTGTCTGATTGGCGGGGTATATTCTGGCAGGCGTACTACTATGTTTCCAATGACAGTCACAGGTATATTGTGAAGACGCTGAATGTACCTGATGGCGGAGCCATGGAATTAATTAGAATTGAATAGGCTGGGTAGGAATGATAAGAGAAATACCTATCACAAATAGAATCAAATCCCTTGACTTCCTGCGTGGGATAATAATGACACTGATGGCACTGGATCACGCTGTTGTATTTGTGACCAAAAAGCATGCCTATGAATGCTGGGGCAGAGAACTGCCTGTGTATCAAAATGTTGTTAATTTTATCACTCGTTTTAGCTCCCATTTCTGCGCACCGGGCTTTTTCTTTCTTATTGGTGTGGCTATGGTACTGTTTGCCATTTCCCGCCGCCATAAGGGTTGGTCCGATAGTAAGATTATAGGATATTTTTTTATCCGGGGACTATTGCTCATAGTCATTCAGCAGCTCATTGTAAATTCCGCCTGGTATCTCGGCACAATAGGTAGAGCGGATTTCCTGGGTACCGGTGGGCCTCCAGGTGGTTATGGCCAAGTATGGTTTTTCATGGATGTGCTCTATGGGCTGGGGATGACCATGATTGTTCTATCCTTTCTCCTGCGAATCCACCCGGTTGTTTTGGCGATCGGCAGCCTGGCAGCCATTTTAGCCACACAGCTACTCATTCCGGACCCATCTCAGGTTGATGTGCTCTATGCGCCGTGGCTGCGCCTGCTTCTCATTCCAGGCCAGACATATTGGCTCCTTGTTGATTACCCTCTAATAGCCTGGATAGGTCTTGCCGGTTTAGGTATGGTTTTTGGGAAAATGCTGCAAAAAAATCGGCCTCAAGCGTTCAACTTTTCACTTGTAAGCGGAGTCGCTTTTCTGGCCGTCTTTGTTGTCTTGCGCCTATCAGGCCTTGGTGACTTTCATCCCCGGCAGGAGGGATGGATGGGTTTTCTAAACCTGACAAAGTATCCCCCAAGTTTTGATTTTATACTGCTCACTTTAGGAGTCATTTTTGTAGTCCTGTATTTTCTTGAGGCTGCCAGCAAACAGTTTAAATCGAACAAGAATCCCCTGTTAATTTTTGGACAGAGTGCTCTTTTTTTCTACATAGTTCACTTGTATATATATGCCATTATGGGTTTTGCCTTTTCTGAAGGCACACCCTTGGTGCTGGTCTATCCTGTATGGGGGACAGGACTCATCTTGCTTTATCCGCTCTGCAGATGGTATAGAAACTTCAAAAAGCAAAAACAACTGGATTCAGTATGGCTCTTTTTCTAAACTGTCTGGTTTTAAAAGACAATTTTTATAACATTTAACAACAAAGTAGCTTTATTACTTTCAATGCATCAAGGGTTAGCCATTTATTGGATTGGCCCGCAGGGCCAAAATCCCAGGATGGTTGTGCTACAGCTTGATCCAAAGGCCAACTGCCATCGTGCAGTTGTCTGCTTAAGATATAATCCATAGCGGTTATTTTTAAAGCCACAGAGCCACATATTATCTTCTCTTTGAGTAGAAAGGAGCCAGCCCATGGCTTTATGGCCTCGTGAATCATCCTTATAACTAAACTGGATAAGCAAGCGGATAATACTATCATGAGTATAGGTATCAGATTTTGTTTTCCAGACTAGGGCTATGTTTTGTATTCTGCGGCGGCGGCAGAAAGCACCATTGTCACGTTGATGGTTTAAAATATATTCGCATGCCCTCTTAATATTTTGGTTTTCTTTAGTTAAGCCAAAATCAGCCAGCACACTTAACACCCAGAAAGTACCATAACTCTTGGGATTGTCGGTTTGCAGCAACCAGTCTGTAGGATTGGCTTTGAGGATAGTTTTCCAATTTTGTGTGTAAGGATTCATTTTTTTTATGATTATAGAAAATATTTTTACCAACGCCAAGGGTATTGTCTAGTTTTAAGTGTTCTTATTTGTGGATTAATGCATCAAGTTGTTCTTTGTGTCATATATTAAGACTGATATTATGAGCTCTACAATCTGTAAAAAATTCCCAATATTCCCTGCAAAATCTTTGGCTTCTTATTTCTGTACTATATAATCTGACTTTAATACTCTATAAAAAACTCTCGATGATTAATACGTTTTGTTGAACATCTATCAGAGTTTTTAGAAAGATATTTTAAGGATAAACAGTTTTAAATTATAAACGAAGTTTTAAAAAAGTCTAAAAATAAAAACCCCGCTTTTAAGTCGGGACTTTTTAATGTAAATATTGTGAGGTAATTCGCTATAATCTTATACTCTGTCTATTTTATCTCAAGCACAGATATGGCTATGTCGGCGTATATGAGATAGAGTGATATTTATCCTTGAACTCTTCTTACTTTTCTGCAAGTACGTCATGCATTGCATAGTATGCCAGCTTGGGATTGAAATTCCTGTCAAAAGGCAGTGGTTCCGCGTTTGGTAGATTTAAACAGCCATCGCACACGTTATACCAAGAAAAACAATCACTGATTCCGAATACGGAAAAACTCTTGCAGGCCGGGACTTCAAGGCAGGCCTGGAGCATGTCTCCGTAGACCTTTGCCTGAAATGCCCATTTTTCACTCTGAGTGCCGGGGATATCTGTCAGATTAACATCAAATTCAGTAACATAAATGTCAATTCCCAGTTCAGCAAAACGCTTCATATTAGCTATCACTTTTTCTTTTTTCGGAGCACGCCTTTTTTCATAGGCGAATGGACCTAACAAGTGCATTTGCATTCCCACTGCGTCAATAGGAACACCCGAATTTTTAAGTTTCTTGACAAATTCATACATGGCATCCGTAATTTTGATGTTACCCTGAGTTTGTCTGCCTTCGTTGTGGTCGTCATTCAAGATGAGAATTGCGTTGGGATCGGCTTCTCTTGCCAGGCGGAATGCCGGTTCAACGTAATCCGGCCCGATCTTCTTATACCAGAAGTCCAAGTCGCTATTACCCCAGACCGTTCGGCTCGTTACTTGGTCTTATCATTGACCAGTGAAAATCCTCGGAAACCAGCCTGTTGAATTCTTTTGTGAAGATATTGGTAGTGCGAAGACTTTCTAAAAACATCATTGCCCCGATTTGGATTCCCCGCTTATGAGCCAATTCGCGTAATGGCGGTGATTGAGTTTGAGAGTCTGTTGGTGTAACAACGGAAAGCCGAAGAGGCTTTTGCTTTACGGCTTTACCGTCTGGCCCGATTACCGTTAATTCACTCCCCTTTTCTTTGAATCGCAAAGTTATTCGCTTTCCCTCGAGCGATTGTGGCAGATCAAATGATTCTCCATACTCTTTTGTTCCGTCACGGAAAAGCAATGAGAGCCTTTCAGCATACACGCGCGCATCAAGCTGTCTGATGCCGTTCCACCATTCTCCTTGCTTATTCAATCTCCCGAATAATAAGATTCCATACTCCTGACCCTGCCCTGTGAATTGAATATCGACCTCAAACGAATCCGGGATATTTATGGGCTCGTAGTCATATACCAATGTTAAATAGTGATTATAAACCAATGCTGTGTTATCGTGCTTCAGTTTACCGTCTTCAATCCACGTAGACCAGGTATTCCAAACGGGCAGAGCGGCAACGTTTATCATTTCCGTCCACGGCACCTGGTCTTGATTTAATTGGGGTAAATTGGGAGGAATATTCTCAAGCAATGTACCAACTACGAATCCTTCTTGTGCCTTGCCGCCGGTAGTAACCTTCACCTTTATAAAGTCACCGTACGAAGCAACCGGTATAACCGGTGTTCCTTTAGCAAGTTGTGAAAGCGTCGCGTAGCCCTCGTTTCCGGGTCCCGTATAAAGTGCTGTGGAATCTGTTGTCACGCGAGATTCATGAGTCTGGGAGGGTGTGTCAGTCGGAAAGGCAATAACAAGCAAAGTAAAAAAAATCATCAAAAATAATCGTAACTTTTTCATCATATTATGACCTACTATTGAATTATAGTTTATTCTCATAAATGCAACAAGGATGTTATTTCTTTTAAAGATGATGCTTATAAAAAGTATTAAAAAGTATTTCTATTCGGGAATTAAGGCGTCGAGCAGTTCTTTGCGCCGGGCACTCATCTTTTTATATTAACAGCATTTATGATTATCCCGGACAAAAGGATAACACTCATGCAGACAAAGATGGCATCGGTAGAAACCAGGTCGCCGCCTATCCCCATAACAGTGGGGAAAAAAAGTAAGCCGGCAGTATAATAAGCAAGAAAAATGTTATTAAATACTACCTTCTCTTCCTCTTTGGCCCGGCTCACAAAACAGGCGCTGAGCGTGGGAAACAGAATTGAATGACCGACACCGTAAATTAATCCGATGATAAAAAGCAGAATAAAGGAATTTAAAAAGATTAATAAAAACATAGCACTCGTTAGAGCGGAAAAAGCAATAAAGAAAAGCAGTTTGGAAGGTATTTTATCAACCCGATTGAAAATAAACAGGCGGATAGTGATAGCAATTACCGAATAAGCAATAAAAAATAGAGATATATTAGGCTCCCCAAGTTTGGTACCGCTGGCTATGGGTATGAAAGACACAAATACCCCGTAAGCTCCTCCCAGGAGCATGGCAAAATAGCCGGCTCTTTTAATTCCGCTTTTTTTAAGAATAGTTATTATGTTATGACTTTTAGAAATTCCTTTAAAAGGTACATCGCTTTTAAGAAAGAACATGAGCAGCAGTGCCAGAGTAAAAAAAACAGCAGACAGCAGGAATAAGTACTGAGGTCCGAACTGCTTAAATACATGCTCGCTTAAGAGTGAGCCTAAGGGAGAGGAGAGCAGACCGGATATGCCGTACACGGCCACACCGCCGCGTCTTTTTTCGGGCTGCAGGATGTCGTAAATGTAGCTGAATAATAAGGTAAAGCCCAATGCATAAGCTATCCCTGAAATAAAACGCAGGATGAGCAGCATAATTAAATTATTATAAAAGAAGTACATTGAAAGGACTGAAACCAATGACAGAAAAAATCCCGCAAGCAGGAGATGTTTGCGTTTTATTTTTTGCAGCAGCCGTTTCATGCTCACTACAAAAAGAATAAGCATAATACCTGTTGAGCTCATGAAGAAACCTATATAGGTAGCTGTTGCACCCATGTCCTTTAAGTGCTTGGGCAGAATGGCCAGGCTTGCAAAGCTTAAAAAAAAGCAGAGGTTAATTATAAAAATGAAAAAAAATTTATATGAAAAAAATCCTTTACTCTTAATAACAGCCTTCTTTCTTTACGCAGACAATTTTGCCAATCATAAGCAGACATCGCACAAAGAGTCAAGGGAAGGGGTGGGATATATTCAGCCTAAGCGTTGATTTTTAATTTACAACAGGAATATCAATACACTATAATTGATTTAATTGGTTTGGTTGTTGCTTATTTCTTTGAATAAAAAGAAATGGAGGAATAATAATGAAAGTCGGAATCGCTTATAGTAATGATGACAATTCTTTTGCCTCAGGACAAACTGTAGCGGAAAATGCCTTGATAAACGCGAATATTGAGAGACCGGATCTGGTATTGGCAATTTGCGGTGGGGAACTGGATTATGAAGAGTTTTTTTAACGGCATGCAGACGGTTTTACAACATAAGGCTCCGATAATCGGCGGGTCTGCGGTCCGTGTGATTACCAATAACTACCTTTCATATAAAGGCTGCCCGGCAGCGGCGAACTGGTTCTGGTTGTAGATGATGTAGCAGAGCAGAGGTTAATAGCTTGCGAAATCTTGCAGAGACTCGGGTATACCGTATTAACCGCAGGCAGCGGAGAAGAAGCGGTCGAGTGCGTAAAAAACAAAGCACCGGATTTAATATTGCTGGATATGATTATGGAACCGGGAATTGACGGATTTGAAACATATAAGCGAATTCTTAAATACAATCACCGGCAAAAAGCCGTTTTAGTGGGCGGCTTCTCCGAAACAGAAAGAGTTAAACAAGCTCAGGATTTAGGGGCAGGAGAATACATTAAAAAACCGTATCTTATTAAGAAAATCGCTCAGGCCGTTAAAAAGGAATTACAAAAAAAATAAAATTATTATTCGCTAAAAATATTTCCGTTCCAGCTGTACTCGGCAGTCCCAATGACGTTTTCTTCTACTAATAAGCACTCTTCCTCTTTGGAGTAGATATAATAGTAATAGTATATTGCATGGATAATCCATTTTCAATTTATATATGTAAAACAATAATTGAAAAACTGGATTTAATAGAGAATACTTAACATTGATGAGTAAAGACACCCATACGAACTCACAGCTTGAACAGCCTCCTCATACGAGTAAAGATGATCTAAAGGCATTTGCAGAGCGGTTTTGTGAAACAACTGCGCTTGATTATAAAAAAGATCTTTTAGCCGATTTTTTAACACGTAATCCCTCAATGAAATCAACTAAAATTATTGATGCGGTTCCGGTTTTGAGTGATCGCAAGCGCTGTATCGAATATATTGCAGAGTACAAAGGGAAACTTTCTTTAATTGAAAATCTCACTCTCTCACGCAGGCTTGCCAATACCAATAGAGAGATTGATAAACGGGCAAAAGACATTTTTAGCAGAATGACAGCCAAAGACCGTAAAGGCAGAAAATTTGATGAAATTGTAATGGGGAATATCTCACCATTAATCAAGCATAATGAGAGTCAGGTATTGCAGAATGTATTGCATAGAATTAATAAAATAAAGGACAGCTCCCCTATTACCGATATCTATGCTTCATTTATTTCGGACCTGATTACAGCAATTAACATTGTACAGAAGATTAAAAACAATGGCATTACAGAAAAATCTCTAGAAGAGGTTTTTAAGCAATCACGATCTAAACTGTTGAAAGCCGGCATGCGTACCATGATGCAGAATGTCTTCTTTATGGATCCGCGGTTTGCTCTGTTCAAACAAAAAATCCAAGAACTGCTTCATGCATTTCGCAGTGAAGAATTGGAAAAAGAAGCGGAGAGCGGACGTATATTAAATAAAGAGGAAGCCTTAGAAGATCTCGCTCATGTGAAAGATTTGGAAACTTTTTTGGAGAAAGCCTCTGCTATTATTGAGAGCGGATCTGCATATATAAAACATGTAGCAAAGCTCTTTGATCTTCGCTTAAATAATCCGCTCCTGAATATATATAAAATCCTCAAATTTCCCATTGACAGAGAATGCTTTTGGAAGTGGATGCAAAACGCACCGGTTCCCACCAAGCTTCTGCCTGAAATTAAAGCGGAAATAAGCAGTTTAAAAGACGAGTTTGAAGCTGATTCCAAAGCCAGAAAAGCGCCGGATTCCTATGAAGATTTGTTAAAACTCATATACGACTATAAAATTTGTTTTACAGATAAATATAAACTTATTACGGAGGCTGTAAAAAAAATACCTGAAAAGCAAGCACTGGAATTCTGCCTGGATCAGATAAAAAATGTGCATTATAAGATAGAAAAAAAATTTCTCACTGTGGTTATAAATCAATTGCAGCACTGCTTTTCGCATTCGGAAGTAGAGAAGATTCTGCTTGAAGACAAAAAAAAGATAAGTCAGCGTATTGAGGGTTACAAGCTCAAGTTAAAAAAGAATATCGATAATCTTATGCAGAACAGTCAACAGCAGAACTATGAAGTAATGCCTTCGGTGCTGAAATATGCCGTAGAAGAAAAGATGATGGGCGAAGAGGCATTTTTACAAATAGACCGGCAGGTAAATCCGGAGCGCAAGTTGGGATTTATAGTGCGTTTGGCCAATTCGCTTATCGGTTTCTATTTTTTACTTAATTGTCAGTTCATCCTCGATTTATGGAGACAATACTTTGCCTCACTCAAAGTAAGTGATGGTGTGTTCTTAAGGCATAAACTCAGCTCCCTTACCAAAGAAGAGATTTATAAGTTATGCACGCATTATGTTCAAGAAAAACCTGTAGTCATAGAAAATTTAGAGAAATATCTGGATTGGGGAAAAGCGGAAAAACAAGTACGCAAGCACATGCTGGAGCGATTAGGAGAATCTGAGAGTTTTGCCCCAGAGATTACAGCAGGTAAATATCGTCTTACCGGCAATAAATACGGCACAACAATGTTTTTAAAGATTTTGGATAGTGATAAAAAAGTACGCTTTTATAATAAATCTCCGGGAGTCAATACCTATTTGGATTTCTTCAATATAATTAGGCAAAACAAGATTAATAATCTTATTAATGTTTCCGACGAACAGCTTAAGGTATTGTATCAGAATATTCATCTGCACACAATTAGTCTGCTTTCTGAGTATATAGAGGAAAGACTCAAACTGCTTACGTTTAAAAATTCTTTGCTTCGACTTTCCGCAAAAGAAATAGAGGTAGCATATAAAAAAAATGAAAATCCTGCTCTACATGTTAAGGAGCTTTTGGAGAGCGGGGAATCAGAGCGAGCCCTGCGCAATACACTGCTGGGCAAGCTTGATCAGGAGCTGAAAACCACACCGGGGCAAGAGACAAAGATCATAGAGCGTATAGGGCTTGAAATACAAAATCAAAATACTGCTCTTGAACATATTGCTGCCATGATGCGTTTTGTGAACACGCTGGAAACAAAACAGGATTGCCTGGACCAGATCACAAGCGTATCGATAGAGGAGATCGATAAGTATCTGAGAATGCATAGGATTGCAGAGAACGAGGCTTATTTGGAAACGGTCTCGAACAAACTAGATGCACAGGAAGCTGAACAAGGAACAACACCCGATATCAGCAAAACAAAAGAATATGTGCAGGAGCTTTCCAAGCCTGAAATATTTGTAGCGGATGGTTCCGTGTATGAAGAGAAATATGAATCTTTGGACCAGGCAAAAACCGCTTTAAAAGATACTATATTATTAAATTCAATTGAAGATAATCTCAACTTTTTAAATGAGTTATTAAAAATTGGAAATAATGAGCTGGCTGCCAGAAGCGGGTATATAAAAAAACACAGTGCATATAAAAAGGGTTCAGCTCGGTACTTTCTTTATGTAAGAGAGCTCGATGAACAGCGTGCACTCATTAAAAAAACACAAAGGTTCCTGGAATTTGTTTCTCAGGAATTGGCTAAATTGCAGGAGGTTAAAAAACTTAACGATGCCGCTTCACAGCGGTTTAAGGTAATTGCTGAAAAAATTCAGGATAAGCAGCCTGCTCTACAAGCAGAACTATTGGCGGCAGACCTGCAGCAGCTTGTCAATCCGGAGCAGAAGTTGGGAGTCGCGGCAAAATTTTTATTGAACTCTTCCGCTGAGGATATAATCGAAAAAACAAAAGAGATAATTAAAAAAGGTTCGGTGAACAAGTATATAATATTAATTGCCCTGTATAACATAATAGATCAACAGCAGGATCATGATGCTAAGGTAAAGATTTTGGATGAGTTCTGCCGCTATCTGGAAGAAAACCACTATGAACTCTATTTGCAGTTAAAAGATCTGCTTGATACTCAACGCAATAATCTGCTTAACCAGTACAGAATAAAGCGGGCAAAGATATCAGATTTGTGGAGGGTCCTGGAGACACAACAGAAGAGGGAGGATAAGATCAAGTATCTTAATGAGCTATTAGCAGATAGTGAATGGAGTATGTTTTATTCGTATGTTGAAAACATTAGGCAAGGGCTTTTAGCGGAAAATGTTGATGATATGCTGACATGCAATAAGCATTTGGCTTTGGAAGATCAGCAGGATCTGCTGCAGAAAATCAAACTGTTTCGCTCGCAAGAGTACGATACACCGGAAATAAGTGAAAGGCTTTCACTCAAACTGCTGGAACTCAGCGCAAGGCAAAGTGTGCTTAAAGACACAAAAACCAAAGTGTTCTCTCCTCAAGGCTTTTCGTTCATTATGCGTATTCCGGCCGATGAAGAGAAGATTATGAAATCAATAAACTCCACCCTGTTTAAAGCAGAACGGGAAGCTGTAGAGAAGGAGTTTAAAGCACAGGGTATCTCCCAACACGAGATTACGCAGTATATAACGACAAACTTACGCTCCGAGAGTGATATTTCGACTTTTATTTTTCAAAAGCCAAAAGAAAAAATTCAAAGCAGACAAACAGCTCCGCTTGCGCAAGATAAGCATGAGATTGAGAAAACGCAAAAACCGACCCCGGCAGCGCAGGAAAAGGATACCCATGAAAAAGAAAAAGTACCTGCTTCTAGAGTACCGGCTCAAGGATTTGTAGAAAATGAGAGACAGGAAGCCGGACCGGATGAGAAACAGGGAACAAATACGGATAAAATAGAGGATGTTGCGGCTGCTTTAAATATATTTGGGCCTGTACAGGAAGGCGCGGAGCAGGAACTGATTTCAGAAATACAAAAGCTTGTATACAACAAGAAGATAACAGAGGCAGTTTCCAAAATACAGAACGATGTGGTTTGGGAAAGCGGCAAAAGCGGAGAGATCGACAGAATGTCCAGATTGCTTTATTCCCTAAAAGAATTACCTGTAATACATGAGCATGAGCAGGTAAATGATTTTTTGGAAAAGCAATTGCAGACATTAAGCTCGGTTATTATAAACGAAGCTCATAAAAAAACAAAAGAACCTTCCAAACAACCGACTCTGCTCCGAGAACAGAACGGGGAGGCGCCTGTACCAGAGAAACAAGCACCCGATAGCAAGGAGGTAGAATCGGTAGCACAAGTGGAAGAAAAGGCAAAGCAAGGTTTAAGAACTCTGATTATGTCTTTGGAAGGATTAAAGGAGTTTACCAATCTGCATACCTTTGCTGAACAAAGGGATTTTGAAGAGGAAGAAGAACAAAGACTGGCACGGATTATGAATGAGCTTATTGCAAAAGGTAATTTTATTTATTTGGAAAAAGAGCAGCTCCTGCTAGGGGGGGGAATGCTGAAACTCCTCATTGAAAGAGCATTTGATCAGCAAAGCATAGGCAAACCGGTAACCATAGATCCTAACTTATTAAAGAAGGCGTGGGATCTTATAAGAACGAGAGGAAACATTAAAGAGCAGCTGCGATTGATTGGAGTAAGCAGCCAGGAAGAGCGAAGCGATCTATTTAAAGAGCTTGAGAAAATGTTGAGGCCGCATGGTGTGCCTGTTCATCAATTAACTAAAAAGAAGATGTATGCAAAAGCGGAGAGTGAATTACAAGACAAGGAAGCTCCTGAGCAACAGCAGGCAGAAGAGAAAGATCTGAAGCATGAGCACGTGCCTCATACTAAAAGAGCAGTGCAGGAAAAGCGGCGGGGGCTATTTGCTGCTCGAGCTAAGCCTAAAAAAAAGCCCAAAGCAGCACGTCCTGTTAAAAAAATTGATTATTCTCAGACCTTAAGAAAATATATCAATCAATCCTATGCGCCTGTGTTAACAGACTACATGAAGCGTATGTATAGAAAGAAGAAAGACTTTTTTATTCCCATTAGCGGTAGAAAGCAATATTACGATATTGAGATATTAAGGCGCTCGGTTGAGGGGATATTACGAAAAGATGCCCGCGGTAAGCATCATACAGATCTATTGCATTCACTGAAACATGATGAAAGGCTTTTTTCCAGAATCGTCTCCGAGCTTTTTATTGAACATAAAACTGAAAATGGAAAAAGGTATTACTTTCCGAAGTTCTTAAAGGGCGAGATCGAATTATCGTAATATGCATATGGTTAAATGCCTTTGCGAAAATCTTGTATTGATTCATTTTTAAATTTAAAGTCTTTAAAAATAACACGGCAGCCTTCTCCGATTGGACTCTGTGCCGTGATGCCCAAAAGCTCGCTGTTATAAGATTTATGTGTGAACGGAAATAAACGTACCATTTTCCAATCCGAGGAGTTCGGGGAATAATATAAACCGATGACACTTGCCTTGCGACTGATTTTTAATGTGAGCGAGTTAAATTCAATCTTTTCTCCATTACAATCGTCACTTTTCCCGTTGGTGACGACACTTACAAGCGAAGGATAACCTAAATCCGTTTTTTCAAACGCGAATTTAATCCACTGTTTTTTAGCCGCATAAAATAGAATGGCACCTGCATCGTATGTATTTTTAAAATCCGGGGATATGCTGCATGAAAAAGTGAAATCACCGGATATTTCTTTAAAAAAGAACGGTGCATTTTTCATTGAATAATCCGACAAGGGATCTTCAAAAAAATCTGTTTTTTCAGGGGCGTATATTATTATGTTATTATTGTCGATTGAGTATGTGTCCGGTTTGTTCAGCCATTTTAAAAACATTGCTCTTCTCCTGTCATTTATACCTCCAATTCAATAGTAAATCAATTTAATAAATTTAATCAAGACCAATGGCTATTAGAGGTTTAGCTTAACTGGAAAAGAACAGTGAGCTTACTCGATTACTTTCCTGCGCAGAAGTTTGAGCTGTCCCCGTTTAATTTTACGATTAAGACGTTTTAAGCGGGAGGTTTTTGTGGGTAGCGACGGCCTACGTTTTTTGGGTACAGATAAGACGCTTCGAATAAGTGCCTGAAGACGCTTGAGCGCCGCTTGCTTATTTTTTATTTGGCTTCTGTGCTGCTGCGACTTAATAACAATAATGCCGTCTTTAGTAATACGCTGATCTTTTAAGTTTAAGAGCCGTTTCTGATATTGCGAGGGTAAGGACGAATCATTTATATTAAAGCGTAAATGCACAGAGGAGGAGACCTTGTTTATGTTCTGGCCCCCCGGACCCTGAGAGCGGATGAATTTAAGTTCGATTTCTGTGAGGGGAATGCTTATGTGCTTTGATATATATAACATTCTTCACCTTCGTTAATTAATATTATTTTCGGAAATACCTGTATTTTCCTGTTCACTATGTACAGATTTATAGAGGGTATAGCTTCCCGCCAGGTTGGCAGCTCTGGTAAATCCATGCTGAAGGAGGATGCGCAGAGCAAAATAGGCTTCTTTACCCTGATAACAATATATCACCACTGTCCGGTCTTTGGGGATTTCTAAAAGTCGCTTTCGCAGCTCTGAGAAAGGTATGTTCACGGCACCGGGTATGTGACCCGCCTTAAACTCTTGTTTTGTACGTATATCTAAAAATAGAGCATTTTCTTTTTTAAGCTCAGGTATCCGCTCCCATGGAACAACTATATTCTTACCCTGCATCTGATTTATAGCGACCATACCGGCCAGGTTTACCGGATCTTTGGCCGAAGAATAGGGTGGGGCATAAGCCAGCTCCAGTTCGGCAAGATCGAAAACCGTTTTTCGGTTTTGAAGCATTGCGGCGATTACGTCTATTCTCTTATCCACACCTTGTTTACCAATTATCTGTGAACCCAAAACACGGCCTGTTTTATCTTCATAAAGTAGTTTGATGTGTAAGGGAAAAGCATCGGGATAGTATTCCGCATGGTGAGAAGGAATTAAATATACTTTATTGACATGACGTTTTTGTGGCTTAAGCTGTTTTTCGCTGTTGCCGGTCATGGCCACAGCAAGATCAAATACTTTGGCGATTATGGTTCCGGTGGTGCCTTTATAAATTGCTTTTGCGCCGTAGATATTGTCGGCTATGATGCGTCCCTGTTTATTGGCCGAATTGGCCAGGGGGATAAGCATATTATCTCCAGAAACTATATCTGTAATTTCGGCGGCATCTCCGAGTGCATATATTGCGGGATCATTGGTCCGCATAAACTTGTCTACTTTAATACCACCACGAGCTCCTATTGAGAGCTCCGCTTGTTTTGATAGGCTTACTTCAGGTTTGATACCCAGTGCTAATATTACAATATCGCTTTTTATACTCCGCCCGCTCTGCAACACAACGTGCAAAGAATCATGCGAACGCTCAAACTTCTCTACTCCGTCATTTAAATAGAGTTCTACATGTTGTGAGCGCAGGTGCTGATGTATAAAAGTAGCCAATTCATAGTCCAAGACATTCATTACCTGATTGGATAGTTCTACAATCGAGACTGATAGATTAAGCTTATGCAAGTTTTCAGCGACCTCCAGTCCGATAAAACCTGCTCCGACCACCACTGCTTTTTGGGGATTATACGACTGAATAAAGTTTTTAATTGCATCCATATCGGTGAGGGTGCGTAAAGTAAAAACATGTGGATCATCAATCCCGGGCAGAGGAGGGCGAATTGGAGAAGCGCCGGGAGAAAGTACAAGGTGGGTGTAACTTTCTTCATAAACATCATTGGTTGATAGATTTTTTACAGTTACGGTTTTCTTTTTTCTGTCGACAGCTATCACTTCGGATTTTACACGTACGTCTATATTGAGTTGTTGATTAAAATATTTTTTACTTACAAGTACCAGCTGTCTGCGTTTGGGGATTACATTGCCTATATAATAGGGAATACCGCAGTTGGCATAAGAAATATCCTTTCCCCTTTCAAACATAATAATTTGTGCGGTTTCATTATTGCGCCGCAGCCGGGCTGCGGTGCTTGCTCCTCCTGCTACTCCGCCCACTATTAAAACTTTCATAAACCCGTCCTTTTATTGTATTATAATATAACGATATTGTTCTTTTAAAAGAAGTGAAAATTATTTGTGGAATTCTTTTAACAAAGTAACACTGTTCCCGGTTTTATTATAACTTACTTTATCAAAAACACTCAAAGCCATCATCATCCCCCTGCCGTGTGCTTTAATATCTTCGGATATCTGCTTTGACTTTCTGTAAGCATTTTTGAAATCAAATCCCTTACCATGATCGGTAATGCGGTAAACAACCTTTGTGGGTGAAAGAGAATATTCGATAATTATTCTTTTATGCTGATATTCCGGTTGGTTTTGTCTGTTGCGAATAAAAAGAAAATAATTATCCTCCTGCAGGGCTTTTGATTTTTCTTCGTAATTTATATTCAAGTTACCATGTTCAACGGCATTTATAAGCATTTCCCGTAAACCCATCCGGATCTCTCTGGTACCTTCTGCGGGCATAAATTTTGACAAATAGCTTACCAACCTATTGCTTATCTCTTCGATAGTGAGTAAATAATTATCGATTACAAAGCGGCTGCTTTCGGTTTGAAGATATTTTAGAAAAATATCTTCTTGAATAAGAATAGCCTTGCCTATTATTTCATCACCCTCTTCCTTTACCAGATAGTTAAAGTACAGGTCGTATGTTTTTGGCTCGGTTGCTAAAAAGGTCTTTAGTTTGGCTTTAAACGCCACAGGTTTTTTGATCTCCTTTAATGTTATGAATTTATCTTTAATAAAGCTCTTAAGAAAATCTTTATTATCATTTTCCAAATATACAATGTCAAAGAAGTTTGTTTTTTGTAATAATTCGTTATTTAGATCCAGTTTACGTAAGGCCTGATTATTGGCATGGATGAAATAATAATTCTCATCAAGCGAAAAGATGCAGTCACGGGTACCCTCGGCTAAGATCTTATATTTTTTCTCGGAAAGTACGATTTTTTCATTGGCCTTTTCGATTTCTTTGGAAAACTGAATGAATTTTCTCGTTATTCCCGACATGAGAATAAGCACCATAACAGTGAGTCCAAAAGAAAAGCGGGAAAAGCTGATACCGGAGAGAAAATCATAATGAACATGAAAATGAATAAAGAGGATATCGATTGCCGCACCGTATATGGCGAAAAATAAACCGATGGCTATGGGAATCAGATCTCTCCTTCTGTGTTTAATAAGATCTGCTGCTACACAGATGGCACCATAAAGAATAAGCGCACCGACAAGCATATCACGTACATAATATAACATCCCTTCCTGACCTCTGGGGTAATCGACCTGATCTTTCATTTTCAAATAAGTATCACTGTGCTTGGTTATAGAGATAAATAAGTCAGGATTTATAAAAGCTATTGCGGTAATAGTAACGGCAATACCAAGTCCACTAAGAGCAATTATGTAATTAATTCTTTTCCATGTATTATTTAATTTGAGTAAATATGCAATTAGAAATGGAAAGGTAAATAAAAAATAGAGTCCGGCCAGTTGTTCTATGCGGTGGAACTGCAGACCTACCGGTCTATCCAAAAGCCAAGCTCCCCATACATTTATTATCATCTCACTGGCTACAAAAAGCAGTGAGGTAAAACCGAATAATGAAATGGCCGTATAAAGGCTGGATTTATACTGTATGGCCAGGTACAGGAAGAGCAGCAGCCCTCCGAACAGCAATCCTGAACAGACAGCGGGTAGTAATAATTGCAGTACACTTATCGGCTGATTAAATTCAGGCATAGTCTTACAATTGATTATTATAAGAAATTAGTTTAGATTGTACACAACTTTTTTATACTATTATTTAATATTTTCGATAATTCTGATGGGGACCTCTGTCTCTGTTTCGATTTTCTCTTGCTTCATCTACTTTTATCACCTTGCCGTTCAATTCACGTCCGTTTAAGGTTGAAATTGCACTTTTAGCTTCTTCTGATGTCTCCATCTCAATGAAGGCAAAACCTCTTGATTTGCCGGTATAAGCATCAGTAATAATTCTAATAGAAGCAACATTACCGCATTCTTTAAATAACTCTCTCAATTCATCATCTGTGGTTTCATAACTGAGGTTTCCTACATAGACTTTGTTAGCCATTTCTAAAACTCCTTTTTGTATAATTATTTGCATCCAAATAATAACTGCAAATTACATTATTTTACTGATTTGATCTAAAATATCGGGGGATAACATAGGCAAGCAATTATGAAACGGTATAATACTATTTTTAATCTACCTGCTACATTATGAGCACGCTTCATATTTTTAAACCAAAGCAATATTATATGATATTATATAATATTGCTTTATACAAGCTAAATCTTTTTTAAACTTTAAGGACTATTTTCATTAGTATAATAGCGAGTTATACTATGAGCAAAATAAGGAGGTTATCTGTTTTTACCGGTGATATACTCCAGTCCGGTTCAAGCAGTTGGGGGGATGGTGGTTTGACTAAAAACAACCTCATATAGTGGTACACCTCCAATACTTGTGGTAATTTTGACGGCAACAGAAGAGCCGGCTCTTTTAATGGGCCCTTATAATTGCATTGACATTTCTCTTTATTATCATAAACTTTATAGTGTAACTAGACCTTCAAAAAAGAGGCAATGTAAATAGCATATGCTTCATTCGAAGGAGTATGTTGTGTCAGAATTTAAAAAAGATGATAAATCCATATCAAAACTTCAAAACCAGGAACTTCTGCTTCAGATCATCGAAACAAGTCCCGTATCCATCACTGTTTTAGACAAAAGCGGCCGCATTATTTTTGCCAATTCTCGGGCAGAGAAGGTGCTCGGACTTAAAAAGAACGATATCACGCAGAGAACATATAATGATCCTTTATGGAAGATTACGGATTATGGGGGTAAGCCTTTTCCCAATAAAGAGCTGCCCTTTTCCTTGGTAAAGCGAACGGGTAAACCGGTATTTAACGTCAGACACACCATTGAGTGGCCGGAAGGTAAAAAGATATTTCTTTCTATAAATGCTTCCCCGCTCTTTAATGAAAAAAAAGAGTTTACCGCTATGGTCACTTCGCTTGAGGATGTTACGGAAAAGGTAACTTCCAAGAGGGAGTTGGAAGAAAGTGAAGCTCGCTACCGCCATCTTTTTAACCGTATCTCAAGCGGTGTGGCTATTTATGAAGCTGTGGATAACGGAGAGGATTTCATTTTCAAGGATTTTAACCGGGCCGCTGAAAAGATCGAGTCAATAAAAAAACAAACGGTAATAGGAAAGCGGGTCAGCCATGTGTTTCCCGGCGTGAAGAAGTTCGGCTTGTTTAATGTTTTTAAACGAGTATATAAGACAGGCAAAGCGTAGGATCACCCTGTTTCACTCTATAAAGACAAACGCATTACCGGCTGGCGGGAAAACTATGTGTACAAAATACCTTCCGGCGAAATTGTATCCGTGTACGACGACCGCACCAAGCAAAAGCAGGATGAGATGGCACTTCGAGAAAGTGAGGCCATGCTCAAGAGCATTTTTCGGGCGGCGCCAATAGGAATCGGTCTGGTAAAAAACCGCATTTTGTGTTGGACTAACGATATGATTCATAAAATAACCGGTTATTCGGAACAAGAGCTCAAAGGGAAAAATGCCCGGATTGTCTACCCCACGCAGGAGGAATATGAGTTTGTAGGTAAGATAAAATATGATCAGATCCGTGAGAAGGGTAAAGGCACTGTGGAAACACTCTGACAGCGCAAGGACGGGAAAATTATTGATGTGCTCTTAAGCTCCACTCCCTTTGACCTCAACGATTTGAGCCAAGGAGTAATTTTTACTGCTCTGGATATAACCAAAAGAAAGCAGATGGAAAAGTAGCTGCGCCATGTGGAAAAAATGCTGGCCATCGGTCAGCTTGCAGGCGGTATTGCTCATGACTTTAATAATCAGCTGCTGGGTATGATTTGTTATGTTGATTTGCTGCGGGAAGAAGTGGATAATAATCCACTCATGCATGAGTATATAGATCATATTTATAATATTACGGAAAGGGCAAGCGATCTTGTGAAGCAGCTCCTCTCCTTTTCACGCAAAGAAAAAGACCTTTGCGTACCATGGACCTTCATAAAATACTCAAAGAAGTATTCTCGCTTTTGGAACACACTATTAGTAAGTGTATTGCTATTAAGCAGCAGCCGAATGCAAAGGAATCCGTATTAATCGGCGATCCTTCACAACTTCAGAATGTGTTCCTCAATTTAGCGCTTAATGCCCGTGATGCCATGCCCGAAGGAGGAGAATTATCTTTTAGTACGGATTTTATTAAACTGAACAAGCAAGCCTGTCGGAAATATGGCATTGATTTCGCTCCCGGTACTTATATGAAGATTAGTATTTCCGATACCGGAATCGGTATGGATGCGGAAGTGCAGCGCCAGATTTTTGAGCCCTTTTTTACTACAAAAGAAAAAGGCAAGGGCATGGGAATGGGGCTTGCCGCTGTACAGGGGACTGTAAAGAAGCATAAGGGAGAGATAACGGTAGCTTCCCAACCAGGCCGGGGAGCCAGATTCACCATTTTCCTTCCTTTATCAAAAAAAGCTTCCTGATAGATCTCAAAGCAATTTTTTTTATTGTATAATTTTCAATTCACAATTATTCTTATTATTAACCTAAGTTAGAGAAATAGTCGAAATGAGTAAGAATATAAGGAGATAAAGAGATGAGCTTTCCGACTCATATTTCATTTACCATTACCAATCGCTGTAATCTGCGCTGCAAGATGTGCGGCCAATGGAGTAATGAAGGTTATCTGCATGGCAATTCTGACGGTTTAAAACAGGAGATGAAACTGATGGAATGGAAAAGGCTTGTAGATGAACTTAAAATCCATAATATAAAGGCCATGCTCTTACGGGGAGGAGAGCCCTTCCTGTTCCCGGGGATTATTGAGCTCTTGGAATATATTAATAGTAAAGGAATTTTTATTTCGATTGATACCAATGGAACAAGCTTAGAGAAATATGCAGAAGATATTATACGGATTGGCAAGATACATCTTACGATATCTGTAGACGGACCGGAAGCCATTCACGACGGAGTAAGGTGTGTAAGAGGTTGTTTTGCTAAAATTAAGCGTGGAGTGCAGCTCTTAAATGAGCTTAAGAAAGAGAATGAGCAAAAGATCAGTATATCGATTAATTTTACCATAAGCCCTTATTCTGTAAACGGACTTGGCGATATGCCTGATGTGGCTCGAAGCTTGGCTATAAAAACAATAACCATTGTCCCTTATTACTATGTTCCGGAAGATACCGGTAAAAAATATGAAAGCGAGCTTAATGAGGATTTGGGCTGTCAGGCTTTCTCCTGGATTGGATTTCATCATGAAGATTCGGGAGTTGATTACACTGTTTTTAAACGCGAGTATGAAAAATATATCAGTAATCTTAACGGACTGTATAATTACCCCTATATGGCTTTTTCTCTGCAGGATTACCGGGTGTGGTTCGGTGATACCATCACACCTGTGGGTAAGCTGCACTGTGCCAATGTTGAAAGGTTAATTGATATTCAGCCCAATGGTGATGCTAATTTTTGTGTTGATTTCCCGGACTATGTCTTCGGTAATGTACGTGAACATACAATAGATGAGGTGTGGAACAGCCGGCAAGCTGAACGATTTAGAGAATATAGACGAAAAAAACCGCTTGCCGTGTGTTACAGGTGCGGTGCAAAATATATGTCGAAGCTGGAAAGTTAGTACGTATGTGCGCATCTAAAAGAGTGTAGCATTTTAGACGGGGGCTAAATGAAAAGATTGAAAACATGGACAAAAAAAGCGGTTGGTTATTTTGAGGGGCTGATTTCGATATTCGTTAATCTTCTCCTGTTCGGCGCCAAACTATGGGTGGGAGTACTTTTTAACTCCATAGCCATGATAGCCGATGCCTGGCATAGTCTTTCCGATAGTTTAACCTCTATTGATGAAATAAAGAATTTGGTACTGGAAGCATCGGACAAAATATCGGACAGTCATCATTTTCATTTCCACAAATACGGGGATCATTCGGAATTAACCTTTCATATCAGGGTGGTGTCGAATATGCATGTAAAAAAAGCTCATGAAATTGCCAATACTATAGAGCAGAAGATAAAAGCCGTATACGGTTTTGAAACCACAATCCATATAGAACCGGATTAAAAAGAAAGGTAACTTTTTTACATAAAATTTTTACATAGGTTAGTTGTTAAAAAGATACTCCCGCAAAAAGCACGCTCTCCAGTTTATAAAGAGGGTAGACTTCGTACGCAGTTACAGGTACTGGTTCATTCATTATTCTATAAAGAACCTTTAAACCGGCATGGAAGCGATCAAGACGGACAGCAATTCCTCCGCCTGCCTGAAAGAAGATAGAGATCATAAGCAGTTCTCCATCATAGTAGTTGGAAGCATGTTCATTGCTGCAGCAGGGCAGCTTAACTCTGCCTGCGCAACCGATTCCGAATTCCACGAAAGGATCGAGAAAAGAATCTTCCGTAAAATGATAGCGAAGATCCATACTGCCTATCCAGTCGAATTCCCATTCAATTTCAGAGTTATCTTCTATTCTGTTGAATTTACCCAAATAGGTCATACCGAAACCCAAATGATTGAGTATCACTTCCCAGTATACACCAAGAAAAACTTCAGGGCTGTCCAACATATTTTCAAAGAAATTTTTACAGCGCACTTCGCCTGCCAGTTCAGCAGCAACTGCGATTCCGATACGGAATCTTTCAGTGTTAGGACTTTCAGCACCAAGACTGCCGGCAAAAAACAGCAGCAAGGTGAATAGTAATAGAACACGTGGCATCTTTATACCTCCTTGTTATAAAGATAAAAATATATCTTTTCCAATGTAACACCGGAGGTGTTATAAACTGTCACCTCAAAGTTGCTGTACCGTATTATTTTAGAAGTTGGACACCAAAGAAAAATTTGGGTACGATTGCGGCTTCATCATTTGAGTGGGGGACAGGAAATGAAAACAGAGAGTAATCGATATAGGATTCGTCATAATAGAGGTCCGGGTGGTAGAGCTGGAGATTAACACCTGCAAATATTCCGAAGGAATCGAAAAATGTATAACCGACTTTAAGCCTCATTTGGGGAAGCAGTGTTTCGTGAAAGACACGGTTTCCGCTATCTTCACTGGAGTGAATTGAGGTGGCTAGTACGTCGATATCTATAAAAGCAGCTTGGATGGGAATGTGTAAGCCCCAGCCGATTCCTAAAGACCATCTGTTGGAGTCGGCAATTAGATCGTAACCGGCTAAAAGTATGGTGTAAAAAAGCCTGGTACCGAATTTAAATCCCACATAGGAAAGAGAGTTGATTTCGGTCCATAGTTCAAAATTACATATGCCGTCTTTTGCATAATTAAACAGGCCGATGGCAACTCCGGAATTTTCTTCCGCAATATTAATCAGTCCGACCTGAACACCTTCGACTTTTTGGGCGATGTTAAGTAAGCCTATCTGGGCTCCGCTGATATTTCTGGCCAGGTTCAGACCTCCGCTGAGTTGTGCTCCGGAAATATCTTCACCAATATTACACAGTCCGGCAGCCTGTACTCCCGAAACTCCCATGCCCGCATAATTATAAATACCACTTACTTGTACTCCTTCCAGTTTGCCTAGGGTGTAGTTAAAAATACCGGCAGCTTGAACATAACTTGTGTTTCCATATGCCACATTGAATATGCCGCTGGCAGACGCACCGAGCGTGTCGCCCCAGACAATATTGTAAAGTCCCGATCCCTGAAAACCGTACATGTCATAGAGCACTGTGCTCCCCAGTACGCTTAAGCTGCAACCCTGGATCATATCGTTGACACTTACACTCAGGTTTAAAGAAATTGATGTCTGAACTATGGTGTTTTCTTTTTTGCTTTGCGGAAAACCGGGAAACAGAGAAAAAGTGAAGGGTGTGTATTCATAATCATATTTGCCGTCCAAATCCAGCATAGGATCTTTATCTCCGCGAGCATACGTAGATTCGGAATATATGAGCTTCAGGTTTTTTGCATAAAGGTTTGTTTTTTCCCCTTTAGTCAGGGTTACGTTCGTCTGATAATAAGTAGAGTTGTCATCTATTGTAATAAGGTAGCTGCCCGGCGAAAGGCCGATTTCCATCTTGTTTTGTGCAACCTTATTGAGCTCTACAATTAAATCTCCTTTTGGATTCCTGATATAGATTCTGCCTAATATATTTTCTTCAATTATCAGACTCGCGGTTACTTCACGCAGGTCCGTGAGCACAAGGTCTCCCGTACCCGAAAGTTGTATATCATAAGAAGGGTGCTGCGGGCCGTGCTGGGTTTTTTCGGTCCGTGCCAATGTTTCTTTAAATGTGTAGTGGTAGGCTTCGTTGAGGGTTACCACCCCATCCTGCGTTACATCAGCGGCACCGCGCAAACCGGAAATTAAATAGTGGGTAAAAAAAGAGGCCTTTATCTTATCCGATTCCTGAGCAGCTTCTGTTTCTGAGCTTGAGGTTAAAAAGGCATACCCTTTCATTTCAGTTGAGGAGTCTACCATAAACGGTGCCTTTTTTACTCCGCCTTTTGCTCTTATAAATACTCCGGATGCGCAGGAATCGATAACCGCAATACGCACATCACTCGGCATTGTGGCAATAAGTGAACGCAGGCGTTTATAGGATAATTTTTGCTCACCGAGTAACAGTCCTTCTTCATCCGAGTGACCGGAGTAATAAAAAATGAATTCTTGCCGCATGGTACTTTTTTGCTGATTTACAATTAAGCGTTTAATGGCGGTAAACGAGTGCTCAATACGGGTTACATCCGGATTAAGTAATAATATATTGTTTCCGGGCGACAGCCCGCCCATTTCCTGCATGACTCTGTTAAAAGACTCCGCATCTTTTGTGGCATACTGCAGCTTTGTTCTGTCCGGTCCGCCTTCGTTGGCACCAATAATCAGTCCATAGCGGATAATGGCGGTATTTTTGCTGCCGGCAAAAGCACAGAAAGCTAAAATAAGGAAAATGAAGCTGAAAGCCGTCGTCTTCTTGCATAGTGCCATACTAGTATTCTCCTTTAATAAGAGTAAATGTGGTTTGATTAAACTTTTGAGGAAGATCAAGATATTCTTTCCTGGCCAAATCGCTGTCTTTTGCAATCTGCCCGGCTTTGGCCAGTATTTCCGTAGTATTTAGGGGAGAGTCGGATGAGATAAAAAAGAAACGCTCAAAATCGGGGGCATCGTCAAGTTCAAAAGAATCAGCCAAAAATATTTTTTTATGTTGGGTTAACATTGTATTTGCGCTTTTTTGATAAGGGAAATGGAGAGATATTTTTCCTCTTCCATCAATTGAGAATATTACTCCGTATTTGTTCTGGGCTGCGAAATACTGCACTTGGATTGTATCATGCGCAGATACGGTTGAGCCGTCTTTGAGCTTCTCTCCTTGAGCCCCGTTTTTAAGGAATATGGCAATGAGAGGTTTATCGTATTTCATATCAGTTCCCTTGATCCGGGTAGTGTCATCCGTATGATTGATAACTCCCGGCTGGGATGTTAAAAACAGCGGAATAATAAAAACCGCAGCCAGCAGCACAACACAGGCACTGGCAAATCCGACTAAGGGAACAGGGCGTAGAAAAAAACTGCTTGTCTTCTTTTGTTTTTCAGGAATTTGCTGTGCGAGTTTGGTTTTTATTTGTTGAGCCATCTGTTTGGCAGGGTACTTAATGAGTATCTTCTTATTGGATGATTGAATCTCTTTAATGCGCTTTTGAATTATCTTATTTTCTGCAGTAAGTGCTTGTATATATTGAGTTTCTTGTTCATCAACCTCACCCAGAAGATAACGCTCCAGTATAATGTCGGGTATAGTGTGTTGTTTACTCATAGGTAGACCTCCCTTTTTTCCTTCAACTTACTTTTTAACAGCTTCAAGCGTTTTCGAACTCCGGATACGGAAAGTTTTACTTCTCTACTCACTTGCTCCAAGGTTAAACCGTCGACGTAGTGCAATACAGCCATTACTTTGGTGGACGCTTTTTCCGATTGAAAAATGGCATTAATAAGATCTCTGTGAAAAAATCTCTGTTCCTGATCGTCGCTGGAAGCTATATGATAAAGGATATCGTCCTGCAGTATATTTGGTCTTCTGGTTTCCGATCTTATTATATTAAGGCATGTGTTAGTCGCAATCCGGTAGAGCAGGCTGGACAATGCTTTGGAGTTCAGTTTATTCTGGTATCTTAGGACTTTTACAAAAGTATCCTGCATGGCATCTAATGCTTTCTGTTCATTCTTAAGTAAATAGTTGCAGCGACGTAATACCATGGGCCCGTACTTTCTGTATATTGCTTCGACATCAATATCCAAGTCATAATCCTTTCTCTCTTTAATTATATAACACCTGTGCTATATAAAGATGTTACCTGAAATTTTTTTTTTAAGATTATTCTAATATCATATCACAGCCGCTTTTCACGTATTTCTATAAAATATTATGAAGAAGAGTGGTTATAAATCACCACTCTGTTTTTGCCTCTTTTTTTAGCCTCATAGAGAGCCTTGTCCGACTTGGTGATGAGTTGTTCCGGTTTTTCCCCCGGGGAGTAAAACCCGACTCCGATACTTACGGTAACCGGGAGCCCCACACACTTCGGCATACCCGACTCGATCATGCCCCTGATTTTCTCGGCGATCCTGATGCTCATGTCCGATTTCATTTCGGGTACTACCACCGCGATCTCCTCGCCACCATAGCGGGCGACCAGATCATTTACACGGGTATTTTCCCGGATGACAGATGCGACGGCCGCGAGCACCTGGTCCCCTTTCTGATGGCCATGTATGTCATTGACCTGCTTGAAATTGTCAATATCAATCAGAAAAAATGAGAGTATGTAATTGTAGCGTTTAGCACGTTCGAGCTCCTTGGCAAGTTCCTCGTCCAGGTACCTCCTGTTATAAAGCCGGGTAAGCCGGTCACGGTTGGCGAGTGCGTGGAGTTTTGTTTTGGCCCTGTTGATGCTTCGTTTCAGGTTCAAGAGCTGTTTATGAGTTTTCTTGTCGCTTATGCTCTGCAGAAGCTCGGCCATCTGGTGTTCGATGAGCAGGGTGTCGGTAAGCTCACGGTCGAACTCCTCTTCGAAGACGGCCTTTCCGAATTCCTTATACACGAGATAACATGTCCCGATGTTGATGTGATCACCATCAAAAAGAACATGCATAAGGGTTTTCTTTCCGTTAACGAAAATCCCGTTCGTGCTGTTGGTATCTTCTATTAAAAAACGGCCGTTACGAAAGATAATCCTGGCATGCTTTCGTGAAGTGGTCTGGCCGGGAATGCGGATCACAACCTGTGGATCTCTGCCGATGATATACTCGATGTCCTGCTTGAGATTGATTTTCGTATCCAGATAGTACAGGCAGTACCTCAAAGCATTCCTTTCTGTTACGGCTTCAATTATTTGTTATTATTGCCTTCTCGTCAACTCACAATGTTTATATAAGCTATTTTAATCTGACCAATTATGATTTTTAATATGCCAAATCCCTATACCGTGGGCTCACCTGACAGCAAAAAAAGAATAGCCTTCTGCTTATTAATCTTGATGTCTTTATACATAAACCTTACACTATACAAAACAGTTTATGGAGAAGGAGTATAGCTATGTTAGAATTTATAAATAATTGGCTAAATTATTTTATTTTTGCCGCCATGTTTATAGGTGCTTTTATTATAGGCATCTTGCTGCAAGCTTTGATTGTATTAATTATTAAGTTTATTGCCAAGAATACAACTACAAATATTGACAATATAATTATCAAACATATAAAAGGCCCTCTTAAAATCTTTTTTCCTGTTATAATTTTTTACCTTATTTTACCGCTTGCCAAAATTAATCAACAGGTTATTGCAGTGCTGCAACAGGTATTTGGCATTCTGTTTATTGTCTGCTTTGCCTGGGTTCTAATTAAAGGTACCTCTATTCTGGAAGATATCATAAAAGATAAATACAAAGTAGATGTGAAAGATAATCTGAACGCCCGCAAAATACATACGCAGATGCAGGTACTAAAAAAAATAGTGGCGGTGATAGTGTTTATTATTGCCCTGGCCGTGGTTCTCATGCGCTTTGAAGAAATCCGTCAGTTGGGTACAACACTCCTGGCATCGGCCGGTATTATCGGATTGATTATAGGTTTTGCCGCCCAAAAAACTCTTGCCACCCTGGTTGCAGGATTTCAGCTGGCGTTTACCCAGCCTATCAGGCTTGATGATGTTGTAATAGTGGAAAATGAGTGGGGGAGAATAGAAGAAATAACTTTAACCTATGTGGTGGTAAAGATTTGGGATCAAAGGAGACTTGTGGTTCCCATAAGTTACTTTATCGAGCGCCCTTTTCAGAATTGGACCAGGGTTACGGCGGAGCTTTTAGGCACGGTCTTTTTCTATTGCGATTACACTATACCATTGGAGGCAGTACGAAAAAAGTTAAAGGAGATTTGCCGGGCTTCTTCACTTTGGGATAAAAGGGTCTGCCTGCTGCAGGTAACGGATGCTAAAGAACAAACCCTTGAGCTGCGGGCACTGGTAAGTGCGGCTGATGCGGGCACAGCCTGGGATTTACGCTGTGAAGTACGGGAGAAGCTGGTTAGCTTTATCCAGAAAAAATTTGAAAAGCATCTGCCCAAGGTGAGGGCGTATCTTAATAAACAGGTTTAAATAATCCAGATATATTTTAAAAATGATATGAACAACTTGTTAAGAAAAGATCTGCTTTATCTACAATATTTCTCGCGCTTTTTCGTTTTTTATTAATATATAAAATCTAAAAAAGGGCGGTATGAGATAATGAAATCAAAAAATATGAATCTTCGCGGCTACGGGCGACAAGATCATAGATCCAGAAATGATCTTGCACAGGAGCATCCATTCGGAGACATGGGACAATTGATTCTGGCGGCTACATTTTTAATTATTTGGACTGTTGATTCTTTTATAGGACGCTGGACAGTATTTTTACAATTATATGTACCTCTCTATATTTCGATCCCGCTTGGAGTTCTTATTGCGGCAGCGGCTTGTTATCTGGGCGGTGAGGCTCACCATATTGTATTTAAGCAGGTTCGTGAAACACCGGTTGTTATAGAGAAAAGTGTCTATAAACTGGTAAGGCATCCCCTATATTTGGGATCGCTTTTATTGTATCTTGCCTTTATTGCGGCAACTCTCTCTTTGGCTTCCCTGGCTTTTTGGATCATCGTATTATTTTTCTATAATTTTATTGCCGCTTATGAAGAGAAAATGCTGGAGAAAAAGTATAGTGATGAATATCAGGCATATAAAGGCAGAGTAGCCAGATGGATTCCGGGTATATGGTAGCTGCACGCATCAATTAAGCCTCATAATTCCCCTTGACTTCAAAAATATATACTCTTATACTATACTTAAAGTATAATATAAGAGTATAGTCCGAGGTAATAATGAGTAAAATGAGCAGTTCGGAACAGACTAAAGAAAACATACTGAAAGCCGCTCAAGAGGAATTTATCGGCAAAGGCTATGATAAGGCCCGCATGGAAGATATAGCGGCCAAAGCCGGAGTTAGCAAAATGATGCTCTACTATTATTTTAAAAGCAAAGAAAATATTCTCCAGGCCCTTTCACAGAATGTCTTAAAAAAGGCAGGGGAAATTATGAAAAATGAATTTACTGCGTTGATGGATTTTACAAAAATGAATCCGGAGCTTATCAAAAACAAGATAAAAGAGCTTATTGAGCCGAATATAAATATCGTAAGCTTTATTATTAAAGAGTTTGTGAAAGGCTCACTTGATTACCAATTAACCTTCAATACCCTTAAAACCTTTTATAACCAGATGTTTGAGACCTTTACGGAGCGGGGAATTAAAATAAAGAGCAGGGAGCAGTACTATATCCGTATGTTTTTCTTTCAGAGCGTACCACTCCTCATGTATTTCATGTTCAAAGATATCTTTTTGGAGGTGTTCAGTTATGATCCGGAAATGACCGACAGGGTGTTTTTTACTAAATTTGCAGATGTGATTTTGGATACACTTACCAAACCGCCCGTGGAATAGGAAAGGAGCAGCGCCGGTGCGTATAAAAACCGTTATACCAGTAATTGTTATCGTCCTTATTTTAATCGCCGCTACGGTATACTTTGAGTTTTTTAAAGACAAAGTGAGGGATCCGAACCTGATCCAGGCTTCGGGAACAATAGAGGCTACAGAAATACAAGTGAGCGCAAAGATCGCGGGCCGGATTATTACATTGCCTGCCCAAGAAGGAAGCCGGGTGAAAAAAGAGGATCTGCTTGTGGAGCTTGATCATGACACGCTTCAGGCCCAGCTTGAAGCTGCCCAGGCAAATTTGGAAAATGCGCGGCAGTTGTATGCGCGGATGAAAACCCTTTATAATGCGGGCTCAAAATCAACACAGGATTATGAGAACGCCCTCTCGAACTACAAAGTGGCAAAGGCCAATTACAAGCTTATTGCCGTTTCCATTGAGGATGCAATTCTTTATGCTCCGATCGACGCTACCGTATTACAGAAGAATCTGGAACTGGGTGAAATGGCCTTCCCCGGATCAAGTATTCTTACCCTCGGAGATTTGGCACATCCCTGGATGAAAATATATGTAAGCGAAAAACAGCTGGGCTTGGTAAAATTAGGACAGAGGGCGGAGGTTAAAGTTGACTCTTTTCCCGACAAGACATTCAGTGGACAGGTGATTGCCATTTCCAGTAAAGCGGAGTTTACTCCCAAAACAATTCAGACAAAAGAAGAACGGATCAAATTAATGTATGCCGTAAAGATCGGCATCTCAAATCCCGAACTGGAATTAAAACCGGGTATGCCCGCCGACGCTGAAATAAGAATAAAACAATAAAGACAGAATTAAAAGGATTACGATCTTGATAACAGCAGAGAGTATTTCCAAATCGTATGCTTCGGTAGAGGCTGTTAAGGATTTATCCTTTACAGTCGCTAAAAGTGAGATTTTCGGCGTTGTCGGACCGGACGCTGCCGGGAAAAGCACTCTCAACAGAATGCTGGCAGGTATTTTAAAGCCGGATAAGGGCAGGATTTTGTTCGAAGGCGAGGATGTATTTAAGAATCCGTATTCGATTAAGGAAAGAATCGCCTACATGCCTCAGCGTTTTGGACTCTATGAGGATCTCACGGTAGAAGAGAACCTGTTTTTTTTCGGGAGGCTTTTTGGAGTTTCCGGAAGACAAATTAAAAACAGGCTTCCGGAACTCTATAATTTCAGCCGCCTTGATCCTTTTAAAAACAGGCTGGCCGGCCGGCTTTCAGGGGGCATGAAGCAGAAATTGGGCCTGGCCTGCTGTCTTGTTCACAGGCCCGAAGTGATTATCCTGGATGAGCCCACCAACGGGGTGGATCCGGTTTCACGGCGTGAATTTTGGAAGATCCTTTATGATCTTCTGACCGGCGGTGTGACAATTATTGTGAGCACGGCCTATTTGGATGAAGCCGAGCGCTGTAATACCCTGGCACTTATTTATCGGGGACGTTTTATTGCCAGCGGCGATCCGCTCCATATAAAACAGGAAATCGGAAGAACTATGCTCCAAATATATGTAGCGGAAGCCCCTGCGGCAGCTAAGCTTTTAAAAAGATATTATCCCGGAATCTTACTGAAAGGAGAGATGATTAAAATATTTGTAAAAGAGCCCTTAATGGAAATAGAGAAGATTACATCCATATTAAAAAAGGGCGGAGTTGCCATTAAAAGCTGGAAGCCTTCCCGCCCGACACTCGAAGACTGTTTTGTTGATATAATCTCCCGCAGGAGTAGTTCAACTAAAAAGACTTAAGGCCATGGAGTGTGTACTATGAAATTTGGTAAAAGGAACAACTAATTTTTATGAAGACAGCCTTAAAATCACTCATCCGCCTGCTGGCTATCGCGGAAAAAGAATGGATTCAGATCAGGCGCGATTGGCGCAGTCTTGTACTTTCACTCATCCTGCCGGTGATTCTCCTCCTGTTATTCGGCTATGCCCTGAATATGGATGTAAAGAACGTCGGTGTAGCTGTATTTGATCAGGATAAATCTGTTCTTTCCCGCCGTTTGATTGACAGCCTGTTCCATAATGAGTATTTGGTCTTGTACTCTTATCTTAATGATTATGAGGAAATAGATATTTTAATCGATCAGGATGTTATTAAAATGGCTTTGGTTTTTCCTCCCCGTTTTTCGGAATACTATTATGCCGGTAAACAGAGCGAGCTGCAATTAATTGTGGACGGCAGCGATTCAACAATCGCTACCATTGCGGCGAGTTATGTGCGCTCAATCCTATTCGATTTTAATAAACAGGAGAAGGAACGGGAGTTTAAGCGATATGGTTACGGGCAGACCGATTTTCCCATAACCATAGCAAACCGTGTGTGGTATAATCCCGAGCTCGAGAGTAAAAATTTTATTATCCCCGGCCTTATTGTGCTCATTATGGCCATCATCTCAGCGCTTATAACTTCTTTGACCATTTCACGCGAGTGGGAGCGCGGTACCATGGAAACATTGATTTCCACCCCTTTAAGAAAATACGAGCTCTATTTCGGCAAGCTCATACCCTATATCTTTATTGCCCTGTTTGATGTGATATGCACATTCACCCTGGCTTATTTTGTGTTCAATGTTCCCTTTAAAGGCAGCTTTGTGGAATTTTATTTAATAGCCCTTTTATTTTTAATCGGCACATCCAGTCTGGGCATGATGCTTTCGTCGGCAACACGCTCCCAGGTACTTTCGGTGCAGTTCGCCATCCTTATAACATACCTTCCCAGCTTTATTCTCTCCGGGTATGTGTTCCCCATCCTTAATATGCCCAATCTCGTACAAACCGTCACGTACCTGATTCCCGCGAGATATCTTATGGTCTATGTAAAGAGTTTAGCTTTAAGGGGTATAGGATATACCCTGCTCTGGGGACAAATTCTCTTTTTATTGGTGTTTGCCCTTGCCGTAGGTACGGTCTGTCTTATCACACTCAGGCTGACATTGCCTGAAAAATAGCAACAAAGGGTTGGTTTAATATGAAGGTGATACGGAAGAATATTTTATTGGGTTTTATGCGTAAAGAGTTTAAACAGATGCTGCGTGATGTGCGTATGCGTATGATCTTGTTTGCAGCTCCTGTTTTTATGCTTTTACTATTCGGGTACGCGGTGAACACGGATGTTAAAAATATCCGCTTTGCCGTTTACGATGAAGATAAAACCTTGATGAGCAGGGAATTTACCGGGGAGTTTTCAGCTTCAGGCTATTTCCAGTATTATGCGTCTGTCTCTTCAGCGCGGGAGATTGATACGCTTTTGGATACAATGCAGGTTGAGATGATCTTTCATATCCCCACTGGTTTTGAAGAAGAATTAAGGAGCGGGGGAGATGTAAGTATACAGCTGCTTATTGACGGAGCGGATGCCAGCAGGGCAAATGTGATTATCGCCTACGTGAATGCAGTTACAAACAGTTATGCCCTGGAGTTGTTTGAAAAAAAGCTTGCGCTGAAAATTATTTCCCGCAGGGGCCTTCCGGTTACTCTTAAAAAGACAATTGAGCTTAAGGAGCGCTTTTGGTTTAATCCGGAGCTCTCCAGCCGTAATTTCTTTTTACCGGCGATTTTGGGCCTGATAATTACCATGATCACCATAACTCTGACAAGCATGTCGATTGTAAAAGAGAGGGAGATGGGGACTATGGAGCAGCTCATCGTTACTCCCATCCATGCCCTGGAACTGATTGCCGGCAAGACCATTCCGTTTATGGCGGTCAGCCTCATCGATACCGTTGTTGTTACCACCATTATGCTTCTCTGGTTTAATGTCCCTTTTTTAGGAAGCTTTATATTTATGCTTATATGCTCGCTGGGGTTCATTTTATTTACTTCCGCGGTAGGCGTATATATCTCCACTATTTCCAGAACACAGCAGCAGGCGCTGCTCTCCGTGTTTTTATTTTTTATGCCCGCCATGCTTCTTTCAGGATTCGTTTTTCCCATTTCCTCCATGCCGCAGGTTATCAGATGGCTTACCCTATTAAATCCCCTTCGCTATTATATCAGAATTGTCAGAGGCATATTTTTAAAGGGAGTTGGAATCAATATTCTTTGGCCCGATTTATTAGCCCTCTTTTGTATGGGGTTTGTGCTTATAATTTTTAGCACCAGACGTTTTAGAAAACACTTGGAGTAAGAGGAGATCTCTATGCAAAATGTGGTAGAAGTGGAACATCTCACTAAAAAATTCGGCCGTTTTACCGCCGTAGACAATATAAATTTTAGTGTGGCCAAAAGTGAGATATTCGGTTTTTTGGGACCAAACGGAGCGGGAAAAAGTACGACCATTAAAATGCTCTGCGGAATCCTGCTGCCCACTTCAGGGCGGGGACATGTGCTGGGCAGGGATATCTACGAAGAGCAGTATAAAATCAAACAGAGTATCGGGTATATGTCTCAAAAATTTTCTCTCTACGATGATCTTACCGTTATTGAGAACCTGGAGTTTTTTGGGAGCATCTATGAGCTTACCCGCTCTTTTCTGGTAAAAAGAACAAAGGCAGTGCTGAAGCTTGCGGGTATAACAAAAGAGAAGCACTGGCTGGTAAAACGATTACCCATCGGCTTAAAACAGAGGTTAGCCTTGGGCGCGGCGATTATCCACGATCCTCCTCTGCTTTTTTTAGACGAGCCCACTTCGGGGGTAGACCCGCTCATGCGCCGTAATTTTTGGGAGCTTGTTTATGATTTTGCCGGGCAGGGAAAAACTATTTTTGTTACCACCCACTATATGGATGAAGCCGATCACTGCGACCGCATCTCACTTATTATTAACGGCAGACTGATTGCGGTTGATTCTCCCGACAGGCTTAAACACGACTTGCCTTATACCGTATATGTCGTGAGGGCCTCTTGCTATATTGACCTGTTTGACAGAATGAGGGCGCTCTCTTTTGTGAGTGAGGTTTCGATGTTCGGCCGTGATATTCATTTGCTCTGCACAAAGAAACGGGATGCGGGAAAAGAATTAAGGGCATACCTGCGTAAATGGAAGATAAATGCTGAAATAGAACAGATAGTGCCCACACTTGAGGATGTCTTCGTTATGAGCGCCAGGGAGCATGGCTATTAAAATAACTAAAAGGTATTTAATAACAGAAGTATATTTGGTTATAATAACACATACATGAGTACCATTGTTTTCCTTATATTTCCGGCACACGGCCATATCAATCCTACGCTTCCCGTGGTAAGGGAGCTTATATTAAATGGGCACAGAGTCATTTATTACGGTAGTGATGAGCTGAAGGCAAAAATAGTACACAGCGGAGCTGAATATAAAAAGTACAATCTGGCGGGGATAGCATTTGACAAATACGGTATCCTGCAAAATCTGTTTGAATTCAGCGCTTTCCTGTTTAAGGTGGCTTTGAGAATTTGCACGTGCCATCTGACTGAAATAGCCGCGCTTAAAGCGGACTGTATTGTCTATGATTCACTTTGGGCTGCCGGAAAAATAATCGCACAAAAGCTGAACATTAACCATGTAAGCTCTGTTCCCATTCTTGTGTGTGACGAGAAAGAGGTTTTATCCGCTTTTACACCATTGTTTATTGTTAGATTTTTTACCAGGAACATCCGGCATATCTGCACGATGCTCTTATATCGGATGCTTATCTGGTTGCGAACTCACATTTTGCTAAATCTTTTTGACGTTTTCTTAAATAAAGCGCCTTTGAACATCGTGTATACTTCCGCTTATTTTCAACCGGATGCGGAATCTTTTGATGAATCATTTTGTTTTGTGGGCCCGAGTATCTCGGAAAGAAGTGAGATCCATGATTTTCCTCTGGAAAAACTGGCGGGGAAAAAGCTTGTCTATGTATCTTTCGGTACCATTATCAATGATAAGCCGGAGTTTTACAAAAACTGTATTGATTTATTTAAAGACAGTGATTTTACAGTCGTTGTCTCTATCGGTAGAAGGATAAAAGCGCAAGATCTGCCTTGTATTCCTGCGAATGTTATAATAAGTAATCATGTGCCGCAGCTCAAAGTTCTTGAAAAAATCCAACAAGACAAATCGTTTGCGGAGAACGCCTGCACTATCAGTAAAACATTGCGGAGAGCGGGCGGGTATAAAAAAGCGGCTGTCGAGATTTTAAAGTTTATAGAGAACAGGGGATTATAGTGTGAGTAAAAAACAAATCGGATTCCGGGAGTTTATCCGCCAGGTAAAAATAAAACCTGTTTATTGGAAGGACGAGAAGGAGATGCAGCGCACTATGCATAAGCTTCCCGACTTCATAGAAGCCGTACTGCTTGAGCTCACAAAGGGCCCGCTCACAGTTCAAGAAATAAAAAGTTTCGTAAAGCGGATGAATATTTTAGGTGCCGGTCAGCATAAAAAAGATACTAAAGAGAGTGAAATTGAGAACGGGCTGGATAAAGCATTAAAGGCGAACCTATTCTTAAATAAGAGCGGCAAAATATCTCTTACACAGCGCGGCCGGAATATGGCAGTATATCTTGAAAAAGTTATTTCGCTTTTTATACGCTATGCCCTGTCCGAACGTACGTCCACTTTCTTCACTTTGATTTTGCATATTGTTTTAAGTGTGGTAAAGGGTCTTTTTGGTCTTTTATCCCTTTCCGCAGGGCTTATTGCCGACGCCATTGATAACACTATGGATACTCTTGCTTCAATTGGTATCTGGGCAGGGTTAAGATTGAAAAAAGAAAGAGCGGCAGCCCTGCTGATCATCATCATAATGTTTTTCTCTTTAGGTGGCATATTATGTATCGGTATGCAAAAGATCTTTAATCCGGGCCCGGTAGAGAATGGCTGGAACGCTTTTATTGTTTCGGCTGTCTGTGGTCTGGTTATGCTCATGTTATCATCTTATCAATATCTTGTGGGTAAAAGGACAGCCAACTTTGCCATCCTCTGCCAGGCTGTTGACTCAAGGAACCATGTACTTACATCTCTGCTGGTTTGTGTCGGTATCCTTATAACTTTTTTCGCGCAAAGTCTCGGCGCAGAGTGGCTTTATTATGCTGATGCCGGAGTTTCTTTTATTATAGGATTTTTAATATTAAAAAGTGCAATCGGCTTAATTCAGGAATTTACAAAAAAAGCAGAAGAGAAAACGCATATTATCCACTTTATGGGTAAGGGTATTAAGCATACTCAGCAGAGAGCATTGCTATTATGGCTGAAGTCCAAACCCGCGGATAGGGATTATTCAAAAAAAGAGCTCATGCAATTATTTAAAGGGGATTTCATAGAAAGAATTCCCAGGCTGCTGCAAATCATAAACATCGACTTTCATAATATCACTGTAGCTGATTTTAAGGAGCACTTAAAGGAGTTTGTTGAATTGAAGGTGATAAAACATGTGGGCAACAAATATTCCTTAACCGCCGATTTTAATAAGATTAAATGCAGGAGAATAAGAAGGTTTTTAAAAACTTAAGTAAAGCTGTCAAATTATTTTATCATAAGCTTACGGGAGCCAGAGTTATTTCTATTGAGGGAGTTGCATAAATGTGTATTGTGTGAGACTTTCGATAGAGGAAAAATGTAAAGGGGATACATATGAAATGGATAATTAAACTAAGTAAAGCGCGTTTCATAATAATGTTTTTTATTATATTTATCGCCTGTCAGGCACTGTTTATGCTTATCCAGCCTGAATTTCTTAAACAAGCAGGAGTGCCGAGCTCTCTGGATTTACAACCCGGTTTTTCATATAAAACCGCCTATACTCAAATTGCTCAATACGGAGAGGAGGGAATACGTTTTTACAATTATTTTCAGATTGTTGATATAATATTCCCATTGTGCTACGGATTGCTTTTTTCTTCTATTATAACTCTCATTCAGCGGAAAGCATTCGAGAAATACAACCGGCTTTTATTGCTTAATATACTCCCCTTGGCCGGGGCTTTGTTTGACCTGTTGGAGAATTTCGGTATATTTGGCATGATACGCATATATCCGGCGGATTTTGAGACACTTGCCTGTTTGACGAGTGTCTCAGGGATTATTAAATTCGCTTTAATCGCTATCAGTTTGCTGCTCATAGTAAGCGGTATAATATATTTCATCATAGCCTGTGCAGGAAAAAACAAAGCATAATCGGTTATTCTTGCTTGATATCCTTTTCCAGAATTATCTGTTTGTTTTCATTTATAAGGGTATCGGTAAATCGCAGCCACTCAATATAGCTTTTTATTAATTCAATAATAGCCGTTAGTCGAGACTGGTTTATGGTATCGAGGGTTTTGTAGGCATTAAGCACATCGTCTAAACCGGATCTTCCCTGGTTGTATTGTATCTCTTCTTCTCTGACTATTAAACGCGCCGTATTGAGCTTCTGCTCCGCCAGGTTAAGCTGTTTTTTAAAAAAGGCAATGCTATCATGCAGAACGTTTAACTGCAGGTTTAATTCCTGCTTTTGGTTGGTTTGCGACAATAATGATTTTTCAAGCACATTTTTCTGTATCTTTACCTTTGCCTTTGCCTCGGTGTTTAAAAGAGGCATGCTGAAGGAGAAACCCAACTCAATATCATTGGCTTGGTTTTCCAAAGGAAGATACTCGTCTCCGCTTAAGGTATATGCCGCGTATACCGTTGCAGTGGGCAGGAGGTCGTCAAGGGCCAGATCAAGCTCATGTTTGCTGATTGTTGTTAAGAGTTCCAGCATTCTTACGGTTCTGCTATTGCTTAAAAAATGATTATTCTTTTCTTCCATATTTATCTCGTCCAGAGATAAAGTAATGTCACCCGGAATATAACTAAATTCTTCAGGCGCCATACCGCTGAGCATGGCCGCTCTTTTACGTAATGACTCATATATTCTCCGGGCTTTAAGCAGTTGCTCCTCGTTACTTAAAACCTGTAACGTGCTTTTGTTCACATCTATGGGCAGGGCGATATTATACTGCCGTTTACGTTTGGTGAGGTTAAGCAGTGTGGTGCTGTCCTGTAATGATTTTTGCGCATACTTTACATTTTCATAAGCTGCATACCAGTCAATATAAATATTTAAAAGTTGGGCCAGATATTCTTCGTATGCCTCTAATATTTGATATGTTGCCAGTGTTGTTTCATAGCCTGCCATTATCGCTAATAAACGGTTTGTGCTCCCAAAAGCGTTATTAAGAACGGACTGCTCCACCTTTAGAGAAATACTGGAATTAGGCGAGCTCCCGGTCATGGAAGGGGATCTTCCCGTATCGTATTCTGCCGAGAGCGTTGTTCCGGAAGCGGGAAACAGACCTGAGAGTGCAATGCTTGCCGCAGGGTAGCTGTCCCGGTTGGGGTCCAGGGCCAATGTATAATGTGCGTCGGTATTTAATAAAACACGTATTTGAGGGGTGCTTAAGATGTTATTATATTTTAAAGACAGCTCTTCAATTAATATTTCTTCAAATGTACTGTGTCTGCAAACAAGTTGAATAAAAGCAGTAAGCTCCAATACCGTATCTTGCTGTGCTTCTTGTGCAGAACCAACAGCACATATGAGGGAAATCATAATGCAGATAAAAAAAAGCTGTTTCATATTATTTTCCTTCCTTTTTTTTAGTACGGAGTCCGAATTCTTTTATACTGCAGTAAATTGCCGGTACCAGGACAAGCGTAATTACCGTGCCGAAGATAAGTCCCCAGGCCATTGTAAGCATCATTTCCGATAACATGGAATCGTATCCGAAAACACCGTACGCGGTGGGCAGTAATCCCGCCACAGTGGTGATAGTGGTAAGCAGTACGGCTCTTAGTCTTGTTTTTGTTATATTGGCTACTTTTATAATCGGTGTGGAACCGTGATCCGGATTATGGTATTCTTTTTCAAGTTTATCCAAGAGAACTATGGAATCATTTACAACCACACCTGCCAAACCCAGTGCCCCGACTGCGGAAAAGAATCCGTATATGAATATACCGTGGATCTGTAAGGCAAAAATAATTCCTACACAACCGAAAGGTATGGCGAAGAGTATTATGAATGGCTTATAAACCGAGTTTAAGCTCAGGGCCAGAATAACATAAATTAAAAGCACGGCGATAATAATGGCGTATTCAAAATCGCTTCCCGCTTCTCTTGAGTCGGCTATTTCCCCTCCGAAAGAAACCTCTGTAGTGGGATATTTTTGCATGAGCCCCCCAAAAAGATTTTTCTCGAGATAATCTGCAATCTCCAGCGGAGTCATGGTTTCCGGTAATTCCAGCATTTCAAGCGCAGCTGCCGCAGTATGAGCTTCGGAAGCTCTATTTTCTGCTTCCGATGTGGATTGATCAGCAGGCCGTGTAGTACCTTCTGAAGCGGACCCCGTTGTCTGAGCAACCGGCTGCACAGGCGGTCTATCCTCTGTATCTGCGGCAGCCAGGTCCGCATATACATGGAGCACGCGTTTACTGTCCAGTTTGGGGATGGTATTGGGAGTTGTGTTTTTTGTTAGCGTTACCAGTTTATATAATGGAATAAGATAGTTCTGTTTATTTTGAACAGGTATTGCCAGAACGGAGTCGATATTTTTCTTTAAGCCGTCGTCAATCGTAAGCATGACCTGAATTTCTTTATCATTCATGATTATATCATATACGTTGTTACCGGATAATATGGTTCGCAGGCTTGAGGCTAAGGTGCTGATGCTGACACCCAGCCTTTCGGCCAGGTTTCTATCTATAGAGATAACGTTTTGCGGAAATACCAATTCCGCTTCTATCTCCTGATTTTTAAGCGACGGCATTCTTTGCAGGAAGCTTAAGATTTCTTGCGCTACATTATTTCGTATACTGTCATTCGATTCCTGAATAATAATATCTATGGCACTGCCGCTGGCCTGACCGAAGCGTGGCGCGGCAAAACTCAAATTCATAAATCCCGAAAGCTCGCCAAGCTTTTGTTCCCATTCCTTAATAAGCTCGGAATTGGACTGCTTGCGTTTGTCTCTGCTCACAAGGTCGATCGACATGTTAAACTCATTTTCTTTAACCGCACCGCCGCGCCGGCTGCGGGCGATACTTGAGCTGAAAGCCACAATCTCTTTATCCAGATATGGTATAAAAATATCTTCCACCTGGCGCATCAATTTTTCCGTTTCAAACTTTAAGGTGCCGGGAGGAGCCGCCCCGAT
>CAZEPL010000001.1:70248-94597 GCA_964514135.1 uncultured Spirochaetaceae bacterium
CTGCTTCAAAAAGACTCGATCCCAGCATGATAAAAATGATGGCCGGTAAAAACGCGGTAAACATGCCAAAGCGGCCGTGAAAGAAGAAGAGGGGAACGAAAGCCGCACAGGTTGTGGTAATACTCGCCACAATGGGTGTAAAAACGCTGGCCGTCCCTTCAGTTACCGCTTGAACAGGAAGCAGGCCCTTGCTGCGCAGACGGCTCACATTCTCAGCCACCACAATGGCATCATCGACCACCATTCCCATAACAATAATAACCGCGGCCAGGGTCATATTATTGATGGTATTGCCGAGGAGTGAAGCTATAATCATAGTACTGGCCAGGGTAAAGGGAATACCCATGGCTACCCAGAAACTGCTTCTGGCATCCAGAAAGATAAACAGGGTAATGACAATGAGGATAAAACCCAACAGTCCGTTTGAAGCAATAATTGAAAGCCTGTTGCGGACACTTACCGACTCATCATCCATGGTGCGGAGTTCGATATCCGTATCGGAGAGGGCATGCTGCGAAAACTCTGTCGCAGTTTTATTAATACTGTCAACGGCCTCTAAAATACCGGCGCTCGAGGTTTTAGTTACTCTTAAGGTAATTGCTTCATTGCCGTTTATCTTTTGTATTGAATCCCGGTCTTCGGATTTATAAGAAACCGAGGCCAGATCTTTAAGTCTGATTTTATAGCCTTCAAAATTGGCTCTGATAATAAGATTTTCAAGCTGCGCTACATCAGTCAGAGCCGCATCCAGTTTTATTTTTGTGGAGTTGTCGTCATCCAGCACACCGACCGGCTGATTGATGTTGCCCGCTTTGATGACATTGCTAAGTTCCGTTAAAGAGATATTATAGAAATCGAGTTTTTTCGGATTTACGCTGATTTCCAGAAATCTATCCAGGTAACCGTTTAAGGAGACATCGCTTACGCTGGGGAGGCGTCTCAGTTTGTCCTCCAATGTGTCGCAGTACGACTGCAAAATCTGGCGCTGGTCATCCGTTAAAATATCCGTATTTTTATAATAGAGGGTAAAATCAATAATCGAAAAACGTGAAGATTTGAATTCAATTACTCTGGGAAGATCCACATCATCCGGATAGTCTACATTGTTTAAGGCATCTGCAATTTCCGTCACCACGGTAGCGCGATTTTGACTGACGGGGTCAAGCTCAACCGTAACCACGCAACTTCCTTGCCCGGAAGAGCTGATTACGGAATTAATCCCGTCGATTCCGTCCAGGGCCGACTCAATTTCAGTTGTTATCAGAAGATCCACCTCTTCGGCCGTTGCTCCGGGGTAGGAAGTGGAAATTCGCACTCTGTCGAAGTTTATATTAGGAAGCTCTTCTTTGCCCGTTTTGTCCCAAAAGAAGATTGCTCCGATTATAACCGCTATCATAAGAAAATTGGTAAAAATGTGTTTGCCCGAGAAGTATTCGATTATTTTTTTCATATGCTACTCTGCCTTTTGAACCACAACTTTAGCAAAAACCTTGATACCATTGGTTACCCGCGGCTTATACACAATACTATAAGTAAAATTAGTGTTCAACAAAAAAAATGTAAGAAATTGTAACAATGAGCAAGTATGGCCAGGCAGAATGTATTTAAAAATTTGAAAATGCTTAAAGCATTTATTATCATGTTATAAAAGGGCAAATATGTTTTCACTTAAAGGATTCGCGGAACTGATAGCTGCCATATCGACTGAATTTGTCAATTTGGATTCTAAAAAAATAGATGCAAGTATAAATAAGGCCTTGCGCTTAATTGGCGAGTTTGTGGCGGTCGACAGGAGCTATATTTTCCAATTCCGCGACCATGATAAAATTATGGATAATACACATGAATGGTGTGCTCAGGGAATAGAACCGCATATTACCCATCTTAAGAATCTGTCTGTGAACAGTTATCCCTGGATCACCAGACGCTTATTAAGCGGTGAGGTCGTATATTATATCAAATTTGAGGAATTGCCCCCACAAGCTGTGACAGAACGTGAGGAGTTCGCTGCTCAAGGCATAAAATCACTTGTAAACGTTCCCATGCTTTTTAAAAACAAAGTAAGGGGTTTTGTAGGTTTTGACAGTGTACACAAGGAAAGACAATGGGATGAGGAGGTTATTCTCCTTCTGCGTTTAATCGGGGAAACGTTTTCCAACGCCTTAGCGCGAAAAAACGCGGAACAGGCTCTGCACAAGAGTGAGGAGAGGTTGAAACTGGCAATGGAAGCGACCAACGATGGTGTGTTTGATTGGTATATGCAAAGCGGCGAGGCCTATTTCAGTCCCCGCTACTTTGGTATGCTGGGCTATGATCCCGGCGAGCTGCCCGCTTCCGCAGATACCTGGCAAAATCTCATTCACCCCGATGATAGTGAATATCTGCAAGAAATAGTTAAAGAATATTTTGAGGGGAAGCGCAGAGCGCACGAGGCTGAGTATCGTCTTTGTACGAAACAAGGCGGCTATAAATGGGTGCTCAGCCGGGGCAAGGCTGTTGAGTTTGACGAAAAGCATGTTCCGCTGCGTATGGTGGGTACCCATACCGATATAACCGACCGCAAAACCGCGGAAGATAAAATAAAGCAGACCGAACTGCGCTTAAGGTCTTTGATCGAGCACACCACGGATGCCGTATTCTGTTATGAGTATAATCCGCCCATTCCCACAGATTTGCCCATGGAAGACATGGTTAAACGTATGTATGACTGTGTACTGGCCGACTGCAATCTGGTATGCGCGCGGTCTTTTGGCGCGGCTCGAGTTGAAGATGTGATAGGACGAAGGCTTGCTGATTTATTTGGCATAAAATCCGGCAGCTTGAATAAATTGTTTAGTGAATTGGTGGAAGGCGGTTATATAATTATTGACGGTGAGGGGGTGGAGAAGCTGGAGGACGGGAGTGAGCGTCATTTTTTAAATAACGGTTACGGTGTTATTGAGAATGGGAAGCTGGTACGTGTGTGGGGTACATTTCGTGATATTACGGAACGTAAAAAAGCGGAAAAAGAGATACAAAAAGCACAGAAACTGGAATCGCTGGGTATTATGGCCGGAGGTATTGCCCATGATTTTAATAATCTTTTGGGGGGAATATTCGGCAATATTGAATTAGCCGAAGATAACATAAAGAACCGCGCAGAGGCTCTGTATTATCTCGATAAAGCTATGTCTGCATATGAGCGCACAAAAGACCTTACAACACAACTGTTAACCTTCGCCAAGGGGGGTGAGCCGGTTAAAAAGAGTGTACTCATTCAAAAAGTACTTAAAGAATCATGTCAACTCGCTCTCAGTGGCTCGAATATCGTATGCGAAACCAGGCTGGCTAGTGGAGGTGAATGTGTTCTATCCGATGAGGGTCAGTTAAATCAGGTGTTCACCAATATAATTATAAACTCCTGTCAGGCAATGCCTCAGGGAGGAAAAATATTAATAACAGCCAGAGACAGAAAAATCCAAAACAAGGATAAGATAAAACTGAAATCGGGAGGTTATATTGAGGTAAGTATAAAGGATCAGGGAGTGGGTATACCGCAGAATATTTTATCAAGGATTTTTGATCCCTTTTTTAGCACAAAACAGCAGGGGTCGGGTCTGGGTCTGGCTGTTTCCTATTCAATAATTAGCAAGCATAACGGTTATATAAACGTTACTTCCAAACAGGGGGACGGTACTACTTTCATTATTCTACTGCCGGCCGATAATAAGCCTGAGTGTGAATCTGAAAAACCGACAGCGGTTTCCGTTAAACAAGGTGGTTACATTTTACTCATGGACGATGAACCTGTTTTACTGGATGTGGTTCGCAATATGTTAATTAAACTTGGGTTTAGTGTGGAAAGTGCTGTAAATGGTGAAGAAGCGGTTGAGCTTTTCCAAACAGCTTTAAAGCATAAAAAGCCGTTTGATATTGTCATTCTGGACTTAACCGTAACCGGAGGTATGGGGGGAGAACAAGCGGTAAAAAAAATAAGGGAGTTGGATAAAAATACCATTGTTATAGCCTCCAGCGGGTATTCTGATAGTCCGATTTTCTCACAGTTTAAACGCTATGGTTTCAATGGTGTGATAGCTAAGCCGTATCGTGTGAAAGAGTTGAGCAAGCTGATTAATGAACTGGTCGAGCAGAGGAGCTAGCATAGCTGTTTTTAAAATGACGTGGTACTGTTTATTTTTTCTTTCATTCTCCTTGTTTTATGTCTATAATATTTTATAGTTTAAGAATGTATAGTAATGGTAGGGTTACATGAAGATATTAGTGGTAGATGATTCAAGAATTATGCGTAATATTATTAAGAACACCTTGCAATATATGCACCAGAAAGAAGACGAGTATTTGGAAGCAGCAGACGGAGTAGAGGCACTTGAGATTTTACTGCACAATCATATAGATTTGCTATTATTGGATTGGAATATGCCGCGCTTAAACGGTTTGGAGCTTGTTAAAAAGTTAAGAAATATAGAGCAGTTTGTGAATCTACCGATAATAATGGTTACTTCCGAAGCAGCTAAATATAATGTAATAGAAGCGATCAAGGAAGGGGTTAATGATTATTTAGTAAAACCCGTAAGCGAAAGGGGTCTGCTTTCTAAAATCAAACGTATTTTTCCAGCACTCTGACCAAAAAAAGTGAAGGAGTAATTTATCAGTATGGATATAAAATATATAGATCCTTTTATTCAGGCTACTGTAAATGTATTGGATGAGTTTTTTAACGTCAAACCGGAAGTTCAAAAACCGTATCTCCTGGATAAAGATCAGGAGCACCAGTGGGATGTGTCTGCGATAATCGGGATTGCGGGCGAGGCCAAAGGGGCTGTGGTTATAAGCTTTCCCGCCGAACTGGCCGGTATCTTGACCTCTCGGCTTACCGGAAAATCAGTTGAGGAAATCGATGAGGATGTGATTGATACTGTAGGCGAGGTTGTAAATATTGTGGCAGGTAATGCCAAGAAAGGTCTGGAAGAATATAGATTGATGATCTCCCTGCCCTCAATTGTAAGCGGTAAGAATCATAAGATCGCCTGGCCCGGCAAAAACGCACCTGTAATTGCCATACCGTTTAAAACGGAATTCGGGATTTTTAATTTATCGGTGATATTAGAAAACATTATTGTATAATTTTTATTGTTAGGTATATATATGGCAAGCTTTTTTAATTCAATAAGACGATTTTGGAACAGCATAACCACCAGCGGGGTCGGTGATGCGCTTTCCATGGAACAAAGACGGCGGGTCGTCTTCCTCAATAGTATCGACCTCGCCGGCATGATTATTCTCCTTGCCTTTTCCGTAGTTAATTATAGGGATAGCAAGTTATTGGTAGCAGCTTCACTGCTTTCAGCCTTTTGTATTCTTTTGTTTGCACTTATTTACATGAGGATTAAAAAGAGATTTATTTTAGCAGGTTATATTGTAGTTATAACTATCTTTTTTTTATTTTTGTTTTTATTGTATACAGGCGGTGTTGAAAAATCGTATTCGCTCTGGATACAAACATTCCCCCTTGTGGCCATTTTTATTTTAGGATTAACACCCGGGCTCATAGCAACAGGATTATACTTTATTTGTATAAGTTGTCTTGTGTTTATTCCGCAGATTGCTCAAGTGGAATACGGTTTTACTTTTGGTGTTCGTGTTATCGGATCATTTATTCTGGTTTTTTTCTTTGCTCTTTTCTACGAAAACATTCGCAGACAAACCCAGGAGACACTTGAAAAGTTGTCTGCCGATCTCATGGCTGCCAAAAAGCAGACTGACAGCATTATGACCAATGTAGCCGAGGGGATCTTTTTACTGGACACGTCTTTAAATATCGGGTCCGAGTACTCAAAGGAGCTGGAACATATTTTCGGGATGAAAAATCTGGAAAACCAATCATTGCTTAACCTGCTGGAAAATAAAATCGACAACAAAATACTTACTGCCACAAAAGATTATTTGGATATGTTTTTTAAAGCAGATATAAACATCCAGCTGCTGGAAGAGATTAATCCTTTGGACAGAGTTGAACTGCATTTTATTGAATCGGATTTTGGATTTATTACAAAACATTTGGAGTTTACCTTTGCGCCAATTATTCGTGAAGAAAAAAAAATAAACATTTTAGCTACGGTCAAGGATATTACGGAAGAGGTTGAATTGGCCAATAAACTCAAAGCCCAGGAAACCAGAACTAAAAAGCAGATGGAGCAGCTGTTTCAGATAATTAATGTAGATCCCGCCATGTTAAATGAGTTTATCCTCGATGCTGAAAGCGAATTGGATAATGTGAACGCCTTACTGAAATCGGATGAGAAAGATTATACTTTTATTGTAAATTCCATTTACCAATCCGTACATGCGATTAAGGGCAACGCAATACTTTTGGGATTATCTTATACCAGCAAGAAACTGCATAGTATCGAGGATGAGCTTAGCGAAGTGCGAGAAAATAGACTAAGCTGGAACGATCTGTTAAAGTTTACCATCCGGCTTTCGGAAATTAAAAACGAAATAAATGATGTAAAAGATCTGGTAGAGCGGGTATTAACCTTTCAATCAAGTAAAGAGATTAAGAAAATTGTGCAAAAAGATCTGCTCATTAATGCTGTAGAGCGCACTGTTAATATTATGTCTAAAGAGAGGGGAGTGGAAATCAACCTGGTAACAGATAATTTCAACAGCAAAGCTGTGATGGCAAAGCATAGAAAAGTGGTAAAAGACATCCTCATTCAGCTTACCAGAAACTCGCTTTCACACGGAATTGAGGCTCCTAAAGCCCGATCATCCTTAGCCAAAGAAAAGGTCGGAACCATCATTATTTCTTCCGCGGTCGAAGACGGCAAGTTCACTCTCTCTTTTAAGGATGACGGCCGGGGCTTAAATGCGGAAACTATAAAAGAAAAAGCAAAGACAATAGCTGCATTTAAAAACATGGATCTCGACAGCTTGCCCGATCAAAAACTGTTGGGTCTTATTTTTCATCCCCGGTTTTCTACTGCAAAGAAGACCACACTATCCGCAGGCAGAGGAATCGGACTGAATCTGATTAAATCAACCGTTGAGAAAAACGGAGGTAGTCTAAGAGTTCGATCCGCACGCGGTAAATATTGTGAATTTATAATTACCCTGCCTCTTTAATAGTTGCTTTTCTTAAGCGGTAAAAAAGTATATTATAACAAGATCAGTCCGCATAAAGGAGTGAAATGGTGAAAACACGTATTCTCCTTTTAATTTTACTTATAAGTATGCTTTTGTCATGTATGACACCCGGGGGAAAACAGACTGCAGAAGAGGATTATAATGACGCAAACGGATATCTGGCCCAAGGCATGAAGCTGCTCGAACTCCCCGCAGCGGATAAGTTTTTCGCGCTGCTTAACACTCAGGGAAATAAATTCAAAACGGAAACAGATAAATTGATTTCACTCTTTTCCGAAAAGGAGAGGATGCTTGTTTTGTATTATCGAGAAAAGGGAGACCTTTTCCAGATGCTCTTCCATTTTAACAATTTGGATTCGGCTGTCAGACTTTCGCAAACTGAAAAAGAGCGGTTTTATAATAAATTTATTAACGAGTTAAAACTTAAAGGATATGAGTCGACTGCTTTGTACTATAGTATTGAACACGGAGATAATACGGAATTAAACAAAAAGGGTGTGCCGATGAGCTCTCTTCTCGACTATAATAAAATTCTTGTAGAAATCAATGTAGATCGCTTATATACGGCAAAGTATGATCTTTTAAGAAAAGATTATACTTTCGGCAGCGGTTTTCTTATTTCAGGGAAGCATGTAATAACCGCGTATCATATTGTAGAGGATATTTTTAATCAGGATACTTTAGAGTACACGATTCACGTTAAAATCGCTGACGAGTCATTTGAAAATGTTGAGCTTATGTCCTGGGACTCTTTAACGGATATTGCTATTCTTAAACTGCCTGAAAGCGTCAGCCTGGCCTATGATGTGCTCGGCTTATTAGGAGACAGTACACAGCTCCGGCAGGGTGATGAGGTATATTGTCTGGGTCATCACAGCGGTTATACATCAACACTCACAAAAGGCATTGTGAGTGCCACGCAGCGCAAAGCCCCTGAAGTGGGCAACTGGCTGCAGGTGGATGCCAATATCACCGGCGGAGCGAGCGGCGGGTTCTTGCTCGGAAAAGATCTGCGCATTTACGGCATGATAGTAGCGGGTTTGCTTTACGAGGATATAAATTTTATTGTACCCTCACACACTATATTGGAGGTCGTAGATCGGCTTCTGCATAACCAGGCACTCAACCGGCCGTGGTTGGGAGTATTATTGGAAGAACAGAAGTATAAAAAGGGAAATATCAAAATAATCGATATCTTCCCATCTTCGCCGCTCCACAGCCTGGGTATTGAAGCGGATGATATTTTATATGAGATAAATTATCAACGCATCGACACAATCGAGCAGGCCCAAAAGATCATTAACTTATTACAAGCAGGTAATCTTATTCACCTGAGTATTCAAAAACCCGATGAGGAACTAAAAAGTTTTTGGGTGCTGCTGGAGCGCAGGCCCGAATACGCTGTTTATAATGCCACGATTCAGTTTAACCGTATATCTTCGCTTTATCCGCACTTCGGTTTTAGAATCGACAAGTTTAAAACGTTTAGAAAAATCATAAATATCCTGGGCAGGAACCTTGAAATACTTTTTTATGAAGTGGTTCAGGTAAAGCAAGGATCTGTTTTGGATTATGTGGGAGTAAATCCCGGGGATCATATCGGATTTATCGATGATTATTTCAGATATAAAACTCGCTATATTGAAATCATTCATATCCCTCAAGGACTTGATTTCAATAAAGTAGAAAATATTTTTGAGTTTATCTACAGGATGAGGAAGGAGAAATATGATGAAAATATTCTCTAATCCTCTTGTGCTGCTGTTCCTCATCTCTTTTTCTCTTTTTGCGGATGATAACGCTGAGCTTAAAATTACTGCGCTCGGAGATACATATGTGGAAGCGGCTATTCCTGGTGAGGTGCTGTCTATTCGATTCGAAAATTTAGGTGAGATTTACGATATATATGAGGATGTGCTGATTGTCGGTGAGAACAAAACATATGTAAGACTTGTGGACAGCGTATACCTGGTGGAGGTTAGGCAAGGTACATTGATTCTTAACTATATATGGGAAGGGGAAAAAAAATATCTTAAAGAGGGCTATTATTTAGCACCTACCGGTCATATCTACAAGGCCGAAGTTCAGGAAATAAAAAAAGTAGCGCAAAAAGGAACAGCTTCCTTATTCCCGGCCGACGGTGTGCAGTTATTTCATTTTATAGGAGGAGGGATAGCTATTCAATCGAGGTTTGAAAACGAAGAGACAACTTTTAGCGGGATAGTTCAAACTGAACTTATCTTCCTGCTTGGCAATCTGGTCGCTGCCACTGTTCGAGGCCATACAAATGAGCTGTTTAATCTGTTGAGACTTGATTTGGAGTTATCATTTTGGCGGCCGTTTTTTCAAATTGATTTTATGAAGTACAATTTCGCTGTCGGTGTTACTCTTCCACTAGTTGATGATAATTTTGAAGCTCTTGCCGGTGGATTAACATTCGGACTTTTTTATACCCAGTTCGGATTAATTTTTATTATTCCAATTTCAGAGCAAGGCTTTTTCAGAAATCTATACATGGGTCTTGATTTCCAATTAACCATTTCTGTAGCTGATGACAGTTCGTCGCTATTGCATCTTACCATCCCCCTTAAAATTGGTTATAGAATATTTTAATTATTCACAGCAGTAATGTAAAAACTCACCTTAGAAAAGCAATTATTTAGAGGTACGTATTTCGATTAATAGATGTACTGAAAAAATCTTTATATCATAGTTAAATTAGAGAAAAATAAGATGAATATCGAGATTTAACTCGTAAATATCATAAAATTGACAAATTGAAATACACGAAATACCTAATTTTACATAATATTATCAAAATTAACTTGATTAATAGTTTATTTTATATTATTATGCACAGTATATACACACTAATTTGATAATTTAATTGTTTGTTTTAATGAAATTTAGTCTATTGGAGGAGAATATGCCTAAAGCAAGTGATATTTTTGGCGAGCTGACCTTTAACAAAAAAGCCATGCGTGAAAAATTAAATCAAAATGTCTATGAAAAGCTGATAGCTACTATAGAAAGCGGAATGGCTTTAGATCTCTCTATTGCCGCGGATGTGGCCCATGCCATGAAAGAGTGGGCGCTTGAAAACGGAGCCACTCACTTTACTCACTGGTTTCAGCCCCAGCGCGGGGGCACGGCTGAAAAGCACGATGCTTTTATAAATTATAGTGAAAATAATGAAATTATCGAACGCTTTTTGGCTTCCCAGCTTATTCAGTCGGAACCGGATGCTTCTTCATTTCCTTCCGGCGGCATGCGCAGTACTTTTGAAGCACGCGGCTATACGGCATGGGATCCTACCTCACCCGCTTTTCTTTTAGAAGCACAGAATACAAAAACACTGGTAATTCCTTCGGTATTTCTATCATGGACCGGTGCTGTCTTGGATATAAAAACACCGCTATTGCGTTCGGAAAAAGCGTTAAACGATGCGGTAATAAGATTGCTGCGTTTGTTGGGTAACCGCAGTGCCAAAAGAATAAAGGTATACTTAGGCCCTGAACAGGAGTACTTTCTTGTGAACCGGGAATTTTATAACTCCCGGCCCGATCTGCAAAACTGCGGACGAACTATTTTTGGTGCCCCGCCCGCTAAGGGCCAGCAGATGGAAGACCACTATTTCGGTGCCATAAAAGAAAAAGTGCTTAATTTTATGGAAGCCTTTGATAATGAACTGTATAGGCGCGGTATCCCCGCCAAAACACGCCATAACGAAGTGGCGCCCAATCAGTTTGAGATCGCACCATTATATGAGATAGCCAATTTAGCAAATGATCATAACCTGCAGCTTATGGATATATTAAAACGTATTGCCCGCAAATTTGATTTGGAAGCCTTGCTGCACGAAAAACCCTTTGCCGGTGTCAACGGATCGGGAAAACATGTCAACTGGTCGATCGGTGATGATAACGGAGCAAATTTTCTGGAACCCTCCAAGTCTCCGCTCAAAAACATAAGTTTTCTTATGACTATCGGAGCGATTCTCTTGGGTGTAAATAAATTCGGAGGGCTGTTACGGGCATCGGTAGCCGATGCGGGTAACGATCACCGCTTGGGTGCAAATGAAGCACCTCCGGCCATCATGTCGGTTTATTTGGGTGAATATCTCAACAGTATCTTAGATGATATTGAAGGTATCGGAGAGAAAATTACCAATAAACAGCTGGCACATATTAATTTGGGCGTGCAGAATCTGCCGCGGGTTGCCAAGGATATTTCCGACCGCAACCGTACTTCACCGGTAGCTTTTACCGGTAATAAGTTTGAGTTCAGAGCCTGCGGTTCGTCGCAGAATATCGCCGAACCGGTTACCATCCTCAATCTGATTGTTGCTTACGGCTATGATGAAATTTATAAACGGTTAAAAAATAAAACGGGTGATATCAAGGCTCATGCCGTCATGGTACTGAAAAACATTTTAAAAGAAACCAAACGTGTGCGTTTTGAAGGAAACAACTATGCACTCGAGTGGCACAAAGAAGCGGAACAGCGGGGGCTTCCAAATGTCAAAGCTACGTCAGGAGCGTTAGAGCTTTTTCTGGAAAAGAGCGCGGTTGAGTTGTTTAAAAATTACCATGTGCTTTCGGAAAGAGAGGTGGAGTCCAAAATAGAGATTAAGCTGGAAGCTTATATCAAAGTTAAAGATATGGAGTTTAAGACCGGAATAAATATGGTCAATACCATGGTTCTTCCCGCACTTTTAAGACACATCACTCAGATAGGGGAAGCAGCGGCAGCCGTGAGTTCGGCCGGAGTTACCTCCGCATCATTACAGCAGGACGTATCCTTGCTGGAAAATTTATTCAGCAAAATCAAAACCTGTGTGGGCGAACTGGAAAAAATACTTGTCGAATGTGAAAAAACCGATGATATTCACAAACAGGCTCATTTGTATGCGGAAAAAGGAAGTGAGAAGTTAAACGCTCTGCGTGCCGTTGTGGATAGGGCGGAAGAATTAGTAGCGGATGACCTCTGGCCACTGGCAAAATACCAGCAGATTTTGAATATACTGTAAAAGTAAACTATTAAATATGAAACACAGCTGTCAAGTTTTTTTCGTTATAATGATATAATTATATAAGGAACAAACTATGGCAGTTACGGTTCATGAAATACAGGCCAAATCCATCTTACGGAAGTCTAAAAAAATCGATTCCTGGTTTATCACCTGTTACGGAATGAACTTATACCGCGGCTGTGCCCACAACTGCGTGTACTGCGACGGCAGAGCGGAAAAGTATAATGTTGACGGAGAGTTCGGCAGAGATATTGTCGTAAAAGTAAATGCGCTTGAAATTTTAAAGCGGGAAATCGATCCCGTACGCAAACGAGTTCCTTTAAAAAAATGCTTTATACTGTTAGGCGGAGGAGTGTGCGACGCGTACCAACCTCTCGAAGTGAAGTACGAATTAACGCGCAGGACTCTTGAACTGTTTGCTGCTTATAACTATCCGGTGCATATTTTAACAAAATCCACGCTGATAAAGCGGGATGCTGATGTGATTGAAAAGATTAATAGTAAAACGCGGGCGCTTGTAAGCATAAGCTTTTCCACGGTAGACCGGAAAATAAGCTCGATTTTTGAGCCCAATGTTCCTTGTCCGCAGGAGCGGCTTGAAACCCTGGCCTATTTCAAAAGCCGGGGTATAGCCTGCGGTATGTTTTATATGCCTGTGATCCCGCTGGTCAGTGATGCCCGCGATCAGATGGGGCAGGTAATGGCGCGAGCCGCGGAACTTAACCTTGACTATGTTATCTTCGGCGGTATGTCCTTGAAACACGGCAGACAGATGGATTATTTTTTGGATGTGCTGCGGCAGCATTATCCGCAGCATGCAGCGGCCTACGGTAAACTGTATCCCGGATCACAATGGGGCCAGGCCGTAAGCAGTTACTATAATAAGCTCAATCAGCAATTTTATGATGTGCTTAAACAATATAAAACTTCACCCAGAATACCCCTTCATCTCTTTAATACCATCCTTGGGCAAAAGGAGCTGGTCATAGTTGTGCTCGATCATCTGGATTATATCCTGCGCTTACAGGGTAAACCGTCGTCGTACGGATATACCGCCTATTCAATATCCAAATTGAAGGAGCCCTTACAGGAAATAATTGAGAAGGGCACTTTAAAAAGCATCCGCGGATTCGGGGATTTTACGGAAAAGATTATTCGGGAGATTATGAGTACAAAAAAGTGCGGTTATCTATCCTCACTGTTGAACTGTTAATTCTCTTGACATTATCTGCCATCATGCTTAGAACTAAAATGACAATGTAGAATAAGAGGTATTGATATGAAACCAGAAAAAATCATAGTAATCATATGCGCTTTGTGTTTTTTTATAGGCCCCGTTCAGGTTAACTTATCTGCGGAAGAATCTTTGATTGTTCTTATACGTGAAGTATGGGAGTGGAATACGGGCGCCACCTATATCTATCATTATGATACCAATGGAGATTTAATGGAACGTGTTGTTGAAGAAGACGGAGATGAAATATACAGCTGTACTTTTAGCTATGACTATGATGAGCTGGGCAGAAAGAGTATGGGCTATTTGGAGGATTCGGACGGTGATACCGCCGTTTATACATATACCTATAATGAGGATGATCAGCTGGTGACTGAGGAGTGGCAATGGACTGATTCCGACAGCGGCTCGTTTACGGCATATTATGAATATAATGAAGACAATGATGTTGTTGAGAGCATGGTGCAAGATAGCGCAGGGGAGGAAATCGTATACAGCTACAAGGTTACCTATGAATACGATGAGGAAGGCAGAAAGATACAGGGCTATGTGGAAGATTCTTATGATGAAACCGCGGTTATTAGCTATGAATATGAAAAAGTTCCGGTTATAGAATAAAAACAGCTTAAAGTTTATAATCCAAAGTCATGAAAGCCTTTCAGGAATTAAAGCGTGAACAGACCTCCGAAGTAGCAAAATATAAAAAAATTGCCATTATCGTTACGGAAGAAAAATTAAAACCTCACCAAAAGATACGCGGTGTGTTACTTACGGGAAGCACGGCCAGGGGCGATGCCCGCAAGGGGCCGCACGGCTTTATGATTGATCTTACGCTTGTTGTTAATCGGCTCCAGGATATTAATCTTGATGATGTGCTGGGTAAGGACTGTGAGCCCTATATTCCCTATCATTGCGTTAAAATACCAGGCGGCCATTATCTGGCAGTCGAGCTTATTACCATGGAGAAACTAAGACAGATACGAGAGCAGGCAGAATCCGGCATTCTTTTTGACAGGCATGGTGAGCTAAAAGCTTGGAAAGAAAAAGCATTCATCATTACGGAAAAAGACAAAAAGGAGAGGGCCCTGTCTCATTACTTCCGTATGGAGTATCTGGTCGGCGATTACAGGTATGAAAAATGGTCTTACCGGCAGGCCTGGCTTCAGCTCACACAGATCTGCAACGAAGCCTGCGAGTGTTATTGCAATTTTTTGTACTGCATAAACGGCTCTTTTATTCCCAGAAAGGATTGGCTTACTTATTTAACGCATGATATGAAGCTGAAAGCTTCGAAACATAATCATATAATAGAAGAAATATACACAGCGGAGCCCACAAAAGAGAGTGTCGGGAAGCGGGTGGCGTTCCTGCGCGAGGTAAGGGACTGGATGAAAGGGTATTGTGAGGAGAAGGGGTGGTTGTGAGATTTGTTAAAAGTAATTTTACTTTATAATTTTATCGTCATTATAAAACCTTCATAATTCAATTCCTCGACATGTTACTTTTCCTTTGTTATTCTAAATTAGGACAGAGGAAAAGTAACTGATATGATAACAAATGAATTTTGGGAATATGTTAAAAAAATCCGATTTTTAAAACAAAAGAAGTTACGTGCTTTGGAATAAAGAGGGTAGAACTATCTCGGCTTGTTGACTACGAAAAGATTCAGAAAATTGGTAGTGGTTTGTATTCAATTGATTACATAGAATATTCTGAAAACAATACGCTTCTTGAAGTGCTGAAGAAAATACCTTCTGCAGTTCTTAGTCATCTTTCAGCTTTACAATTTCATGGAATTACTACTCAGAATCCCCATGAAATTTGGGTAACAGTGAAAAACAGAACATGGATACCACAGATTGATAATCTTAATGTAAATATTACGCGAGTTGATGAAAAGATTTATATGAGGGATATAGAAACACATAAAATTTATAATACGGAAATAAAGGTTTATTCCATTGCGCGCACTTGCGCCGATTGTTTTAAATTCAGAAACAAAGTTGGGCTTGATATTGCAATCGAAGCTCTTAGGGAAACAATACATAAAAAAAGAGCAACGATTGATGAGATAGCGATGGCGGCAAAATATTGCAGAGTATTCTATATTATAAGACCCTATCTTGAGGCGATAGTATCATCATGAAAGCAGTTGCCAATGTAATCCTGTCTATGTATTAAAAATGTCCTTCAATTTTTCAGGAATCCAATTATTCAAGGCATGTCAAAACACCTTTAAAAGACGGAAAACAGTTCTGTCATCTCATCCCTATGTTTTTACGGAAGAATTTGCTGCAGACGAACAAAAAACAATCCAATGGAACGCTTTCATCAAAAAGGCTAAACCGGTATTTGATTGTAAAGATTTCAGGGAGACAATGACAGAAATAAAACAACTTCTTCTTCCGATTTTTGAGTGCATTCATAAAAAAGAAGAATTCGATAAAACCTGGTCAAAGGAAAAACAACAGTGGTTATAGATACAGTTTTCATCCAATTTATTCTTTTCCAACTTTTTTAGAAATGCCTTCCGATCGCAATAGGGGAGTTTGCCTTTGTTTTTATGATAAGGGATACATTCCTCACAATTTCCGTGGCGGGGACATTTTTTCTTTTTGCAAGGGCATTCCGTTAAGCCGTGGGGATAGGTCATGTTTTCTCTCTATGCTGCATTATAAACACTATCATTTGCCGAAGCATACTGCCTGAAAACATGTTCATAGACATTATCCGCAATAACAACAACTTCTTTTTCAGCAAAATCAGCAACAGGAAGTCCGGTCTTGTCCGAATAGAGGAAGTCATGTATAAACTGCTTTACTTCCGCTCTTGTAGACTCTTTTTTACGCCATTGGTTTATTTTTAATTTTTCAACTTTCAAAGCAGTCAATAAATCTTTTGCTACCTTTTTTAATTTACCAATGGATTGCTTTGATAATCCAGGTTTACAGATCAAATCAAAAAGGGCCAGATTTTCTTCATCCAATCCTTCCCGCACAGTTCGTTTTTCTTCGTTATCAAGATCTTGAACAAACCGGTACAAATTTTCAAATGTCTCTTCAATAGTCTGTCTGTCTTTTTCATTATTATAATCATTGATGATGGAAGCATATCGTTCCTGAAGATTGACACGCAAAGGATTTCTGAGGATGAGATCATTAAGTTTTTTTTGAATCGCAACAGTAAGTTCTTGTACTAATGTGTTTTTTGCCGGATATTTTTTAAACTCCTGTCTTAAAAGCTCAAAATTTATTTTGCTCATATCAAAACGTTTATCTTCTTTATCATTAATTTGTTCAGGTTCAATATTATTCTCCACAACCTCATGAAGTTTCTTGATAATATGTGAAATATCCGCGTGTTCCCTGTCTTCCTGTAATTTCTTGTAGAGAACATCTATTGAACTGTGTTCTCTTCTGTATACATTTATTTCTTTTCGTAAATGGATGGCTGCTTTGAATTTCTTAAATACTTCCCTTGCTCGTACTTCAAAGCCCTTCCGTGTTTCATCATTAAGATTGATTTTATTTTTCGCGTCTCTAATTGCCCTAATTTTCTCGAAACCTTTGGTTTCAAGGATTGATTCAAGGCGAAATCCTAGTTCAGCTAAATAAGATTTTACTTCATGAATTGTTTGTTTTAATAGCTCCAATAATTACTTATCAGGAATGGTAGGGGCATTGCCCGGCTGTTTTTCATTTCCGCTACCATAAACAGCTAAGGCCTTGCGCAGATTTTTTAGTATTCCACAGTAGTCTACTACAAGACCGTTTTCTTTTCCTTCATTTATACGGTTTGCCCCCGCAATTGCCTGCATTAACGTATGGGCTTTCAATGGTTTATCAAGATATAATGTGGCAAGGCTTTTTACGTCAAAACCTGTCAGCCACATAGCGCAGACAAAGGCAACGCGGAACGTATGATCTTCTCTCTTAAAAGCTGTATCAACATCAACACGCTCTCCGTCATTTGTCTCGAAGCCTGTTTTAATAAGTCGTCTGTGAGCTTCAATATCAATATCCCATTTTAAATTTTTCCACTTCGCCCTGTTCTTCGCTTATAATAACCGCCATTCGGGTTTCTATCATCCATTGCATTTTTCTATGTAAATGCATCACATCCTGCGGGTCACTTACTGACTCTATTTGTTTGGTAATTTCACATTTTTTCTTTTCCCAATAGTACTGAACAAGATTATACATCCTGACCGCGGTAAGCTTATCGATACAGATAAACATGGCTTTGCCTGTTTCCCAGCGGTCAGAATAATGTTCCACGAAATCCTTGGCTATGGCATCCAGCCGTTTCTCCGCCGTAATAATATGATATTCTCTTGCTAATTCCTTTTCCAATAAGGCCTGCTGGTCGATATTTAGATCTTCATTTTCCAAAGCTTCGGCTATTTTTTCATTTATATTTTCTGTTGATAGGTTAAGTTTCTCCCCCCTGCTTTCATAATAAAGGGGAACCGTGGCATTGTCATCGACCGAGCGCTTAAAATCATACGTGGAGATATATTCACCAAAAACACGACTGGTAATTTCATCATCCTTGAAAAGGGGCGTGCCCGTAAACCCGATAAAAGAGGCATTGGGCAGCGCGTTTCTCATATTTAAAGCGAGCCTTCCGTATTGTGTGCGATGACTTTCATCGGAAAGCACAATAATATCACTTCGCTTTGAATATGGATTGTCTTCAGTTATTTCAATATTGAATTTATGCACCATGGTAAAAAGATATGCGTGGTCTTCTAAAAAGAGTTTTTTCAAATGCTCTCCTGATGACGCTCTGCATTTGTCATTTTTTACCAGACCCACACCAGAAAAGGTGTTATAAATCTGTTTATCCAAATCCTCTCTATCCGTTACAATAAGGAAGGTAAAATTACCTGTTATTTTTCTATGCACCTTTTTGCATAAAAAAGCCATGGAATATGATTTGCCGCTGCCCTGCGTGTGCCAAAAAACTCCGAGTTTTCCAGCCCTGTTGTTTCTGTCTTTTACCGCTGTTATTACTTTATTCACACCGAGAAACTGATGGTTTCGTGAAAGTATCTTTACACAGAAACCGAGTGTCTCATCAAAGAGAATGAAGTTTTCAAACAAATCCATGAAGTTATGCTTAGCGCACATACCGGAAAGCATTACTTCGCAATCAAGCGAGCCTTGATCTTCTTCCTTTAAACGTTTCCAGTCCATGAAATGTTCGAATTTACTTGATATTGTGCCAACTTTCGCGCTATCTCCATTGCTTAAAATTATGATAGCGTTATGGATAAAGAGCTGAGGGATGGTATCAAAATAATCTTTTAAATTTTTATCATAGGCGTTACGCACATTTTTGTGAATCGTTTTTAACTCTATAAAAAGCAGCGGCATACCATTTACAAAACCTATAATATCCGCGCGTCTTCTGTACAGGGGTCCCTGTATCCACAATTCTCTTACCACGAGAAAATGATTATTGCTTGGAGTTTCGAAATCAAAGAGTTTTAACCTCACTTTATTTGTATGATTTTTTTCATCTTTATAGTTCACCAAGACACCGTTTGTACATACATCATATTTTTCCCTATTCTGCTGAATAAGGGGGCGGGTATAACTTATTTCGGTTATTTGTTTTATGGCGTTTTCATACACGGCTTCCGGTACATCAGGATTGAGTGTTTGAAGCGCCTGTTTTAGATAGCGTTTTAAGACAACTTCCTTTTCAGTTAGTCTTCCCAATGTGCCGTCGGGGCCCAAGACTTCTTCATTATATGCATAGACTGATTCCCAGTTCAGTTCATGCTTAAAAAAACCTGCTGTTGTTTTTTGGACTAATTCGTCTTCTGAAAATTCATGGGGCATATGTTATCCTTTATTATTATCATACTTGAAATAAATATCATTTAAATAGTCGATACCATTTTCCGCATATGTATTACATATAAAATCTGCTATTTCTTTTTGTTCATTTTCATACAGGAATATTATGATTTCCCTTATATCGTTTGGATCTGAATATTGAGGAATAATTCCTTCCTCTACTATCACTTTATATATCATTCCAATATATTGCGCGATTTTATTCGGTTTTCCGTTTTCTTTTAACCTGATTAATTCTTTAATGAAACGGTACGAATCAAAACTCTTGATTAGCCCTGTAATCGAATTAACAATTAAATTTGTTGTAAAATCATCCAATACATCTATAAAAGCCGTAAAAATTAATAACTTTATATTTATATCATTCGATTCAGAATCCTTTTGGTCGTTATATTTTAAAAGGTATTCCCACAATGACATTATTTTATTAAAGAAAGGCTTTTTCTTCTCTATATCATCAATTGACCGGAAATAATCGATTTCACCATAAATGAAATAGATTAGTTCATTGATATATTCATTTGTACTAAAATCGATGAAATGCCGAAAAAGACTTTCCGATTCCAGAGATTCATAATCCCAAATATAATAGATGGCAAAATGTCTAAGCAATCCTTTGTCTTGTTTTCTTTCATCTACAAATCTTTTAAAATGAGGTAGCATTAACTTGTATATATCATATTTATACATTGGTTGTGCAATTCCATAACCGCAAATAAAGGCAAACCACAAATCATCTTCCAGTGTGTAATATTCTTTAACATATTTTTCAGTCCATTTTTTATCTAAGTAGTAAAACTGTTTGAAATACCATCCCTGTATAATATAAATATCAATTATTTTCTTTTTCTGGATTTGTTCAAAAACCTGTTTAACATCAGCTTCCCATTTTATTTTGTCATCTTTTTGATAATTTTTTATTGCATTCCGCCATGTGAAATCAAATAACGCATGTAATAATTTACCAGGAGTTGAGTTTAAGGTATAAGTGGGTAAATCCATATAATTTTCTTTATTGTCTGTACTTGGTTCGATATATTTTGACAATATGAACAATATCTCTTTTAAAATCGCTAATAATTGAATATTAAAAGCATGCTCATCGTTCCTTGTTCCTTCTGAGATTAAATCAGCAATTGCTCCAATAACCCAATTATAATTCGCGTTCCAATTGTCATCTTCTATTTCCAAATCTCCCTTACTAAATCTTGGATCTTTAATATATGCCAAACAGAATTCAAACACATTATTACAATTAAACTCCTTTTTGGATTTCCATGCCTCTCTGAATCCATTGAGAATGCGATAAATATAAAAATATGGAATACCTATAAAAGCATTTATTTGATTTGAAAATTTTAAAGGATTTTCTTTTACTGTTTTGTTTAATAAATCAGCGAAACCTTCAATCGACGGCTCATCAATTCCAAATTTTTGTTTAAATGACATAATATGTTGCACAATTTCTTGACTATCCATTTTTAATATTTGTTCATTGGTAAAAGGAGATACTGTTCCCACTCTTGTAAAAACAAATCCTGTTCTTTCAAATTCTTGATAACTTGTGCCAAATTGTTTTGACAACAACTCATATTGTTCTTTGTATTCCGGATTTTCTCTTAACGCGGAAAACAACTCGAATTTCCAATACGCATTATATCTTTCTTGATCTTTTTCAAGTTCTATTTTTGGGCCGTTTGCAATAATTTTATTAATAATATTACATTCATCCTTATTAAATTTCGAAATATTATTTTGAAGAAGATAATATATCTCCTTGCTGTAATGTGGTTTGGAAAAATATCCATAAGCGTCATTGTTTTTTATCATTTGCCAAAATATTTGCTTGGAATTACTATTCCAATTATTTGAAATAGTATGAAGAGCAATCCTCTTAAAAAATGGTAAGCAGTAATTTCTACCAAATATTAAATCGTTCAATATATTGATAATAGCTTTGGGATCTATCTTGATTTTTAAATCAAGTAATTCCATTAAGATTAATGAGAATGTTTTAAATATACTATCACCATCTCTGTATTCTTGTTTAAAGAATTGCAGTGTATATATCGAAATATATGAAAAATCATCAAATAATGTATCGATAATTGAATTAATATCCTTTTCGGAAGGATCAAGCAATTTACTACCTTTTAAAAAATTATAAATTTTATCAGCAAGTTCATTTTCACTAATTTCTTCGAAGTTATTTATTGTTGAAGAAGAAATTTGATTATTCTCCCTGGATTCCAAAACAAGTTCTATATCATTATTTATATATTTTATTCGAACAAGATATTTAGTTTCATTACAGGTAATCTCGTGCTTTTTACCGGAAGGATAATCCAAAAGAATTAATTTTAGTGAATCACATAATTGGTAAATTAAGTCAATAGAACAATATTGCGCGACAAGACTTACTAAATTATTATCTATTAAGGCTGCTTTAAGCCAATACAAAGTAATATACGAACTATAGCTTTTACCACTATCCGAAAAAGCATCAAAGGTATCCTCTTTGTTTTTCTTTTTAATAGAAAATAAGAAGTGTAGTATTTTCTCGGCTTTTTGAGAATCTTCGATGGAAGAGTTAGTATTTAAAAATTTTTGCAGAAGCCCCTTGCATATAATAGAACTTTGAAGATCCGTTTTGAAATTACTATCCAACCAAATTTTAATATTTTCAAAATTAAATAGAGGTATTTTATCATTAGGAATATTTATTAGTATTTTAATAAAAGAGTGCCATGTATATAAATTATCTTTCGGATGAGATGTTACATCCTGGATAATTTTTAAAAGCTTTTCAATCAACTCCATGTTTTGATTTTTTGATATTTGCTGAGATAGCTTTTCTAAATATTGCAACATCGGCCAAAACGGCATTTGGTATCCATTCTCGGCTTTTATTGGTTCAGGATTATTATCATGCACGAAATAACCTTTAGAATTTAAAATATTAAACCAAAAACTAGTTCTTACATTCTCAAAAAAGTGGTTATAATAGCTTTTTGCGCTTTCAATTAATCCAAAAACAAATATTATTTGTGCTTTCGTTGGTTTATTCGATTTTAAAATCAAATCAATATGCTTTATATTTTCTAAATATGTATCTTCATGTTCACTCAGATCAATATTTATTGTGTAATTTAATGGTTTATCGTCAACATTTGTATTTAATTCAACTGTTTTTGGATATACAGGTGGTGGTAAATGAAGTACTTTTTCAAAGAACCAAGCTTCAACATCCCTACAATTACTCAACCATAATGCAATATCAGTACAATCATATGATCTTACATCAGCCCATATCTTTTTATTTATTTGCAATTCTTTCCACGCTTTTTTCCCATCCCAACGATTTGAGGTAAGTGCAATATATGATATTTTGTTACTATCAATCTCAGCTTCACTACTAATTCTTGTTTTAATGTCATAGTTTGCCTTTCCTTCAATTCCTTTTGATGTACTTAGTTCCCAAACAGAAATACTAGTTGAAGAAAAGAAATTTGAGCTGCGTGTTTTTAATATTCCATCAAATCCACTTCTATTTACTACACAATTTGCTGGAAAATCAGGAGGTTCTATAAAATCATCATTTTGAATAAAATGCATAACAAGTCTTCTTATTAAATCTGGAAGAACGCCTTTTGAACCATGGCTTGAACTCCAAATAATTAAATGTTCTTCCTTAGTATAACCATGCATTTAAATCTCAATCTCTCCTTTCATAAGACGTGGAAGTAGTAAATCACGGGCTTGTTTAAGTAGTTGGTTTTGAATGATTATGTTCCTTATTTGCTTAAAAACATCTTTATTAAATTTGTTAAATTCAATGATTAATTCTTTCTTAGGTACTATTATTTTTATATTTTCAAATTTTGTCTTATTTACATTTGGCATAGTTGCACCACCACCCATAGCTCTTAAATGAGGTTTTAAATCTTCTAATAAAAAAAAAGAATAAAATCTGACATATTCTTTACTTGGTATTAAAGTATTAATTTGCTGATTTGTTTGAGCTATAAAGCCATTTAAAGAGACTACACCTAACCTTGCTCCAATACAAGCAACCATTATTGAGAATTCAGGAATATATTTATTTTTTTGTGAATCAGCACCTATATTACTTAATGTGCTTACAGATTCAATAATAACAGAGGATTTATGCATATCAGGTGTTTTAATAAATAATATGTCACCATTAAAATAATCGGCCTTTTTTGTTGATGGTGTTTTACCTGTCACAACTTTACCTAAATCTTTAACTTGCTTCCTCTCCCACCCCTCCGGCAAGCCGTCCATAAACTTCACCTTTTCATGCCCCGGAAACTTAAAGCGTACAAACCACTCCTTATACAATTCCCGCGCGGCTTTTTCCAGCAGTTCTATGCGCCGCAGGTTGTTTTCAATCAGGTCGTCGTAAGCGGAAAGGAAGGAAGCGATTTTTTGTCTAATATAGATATGTGGAATCGTAATATCAAATTCTGAAAACCATTCCCATTTCGTTCTGGGTCTATCACCTTTTGATCGTTTTTCTGCATAATTAATGAAATCCTGTCTGGCGATAGTATATAATAAGAAATCTATATCTCTTTCATCCTTGGGTTTGATTACTGAAAATTCAGTGGAACATACACCATCTGTTCTTGTCTTTACGATTTTCTTAAAATATGGTCTTAGAGTCCCAAATAAAATGTTATTTTTATCAAATCTGTATTTATTACTCGTTACTTCTTGGGATGTACCAATTGAAGCTAATTTCAGCATATCATTTTGGACATGTTCCATACCTATATATGGTAATATTTCATTTTTATTAGGTTTATATGTTATTCTAATTTCATCAGCTATATCAGATAGTTTACAATCTTTCCATTTCACAGCCACAGCTCCTCGAAATTACTCTGGATAATCCCCGCCAGGTTAACAGATTCCTCATTTAACTGTGCCAACATATTCATCATCTTTTTCATCAACATCATCATTTGCAGTAGTAGCTTCTTCTTCATTCTCATCTTCTTTAAACTCTCAGTCAAATAGCAGTCAAATAAGATTCATTCAAAATTC
>CAZEPL010000002.1:0-13471 GCA_964514135.1 uncultured Spirochaetaceae bacterium
TACAAAATGAGAATCGCCAGTGCCATTATATTAATTAGTCAATTCTCATTTACTAAAATGAGAATTGTTGAAGCCTGATTTATCGCGGCTGGTCTTGGTTAAGGATCTTATATTTTTCAAAATCCATAAGATTATACTTATTCACAATAACAATACGGTTAAGGGTAAGAATCAAGCTGGAGAATTCATACTGCCGTTTTTCCGGGATTTTATTTAAGACCTTTTTATTATGCTCTTTTCCCAGCCATTCGCGAAAGCCGGTGCTCTGTTCATGGATATCGTTTAACTCAAAAAAACAGGTGTCCACTACTTTTTCTATATCCTTTAAACCCTGGGCATCAATCCCCTTTAGAGAAGAAAAATAGTTAAGCTGTTCTCTGGACTTCATGAGAAATTGATGAAAGTTACTAATTCTTTTAATAAGCTGCAAAAGCGATGCCTGCTTAATTTCTATTTTGCCTTCAGGATTGGAATACCGGAAAAGGATATCTTTATATGAGAATGAAGGGCGGTTACCGGTAAAAAGGCTTATAAAGAAAATAAAAAACCTTTTAATGAATGAAGGCGTCTGAATTATATTGTAGAATTCCTGAAAGAAATATTCAAGTTTAGCTATATTTTCAGTCTGAGAAATATAGCGATAGGCTATTTCGCGCAGCCGGTATGATTTTGAAGCGGGGTTTTCATTTTCTTCATTCTCGTATTTTGATTTTATTTCTATATTGAGCAGTGCTTCGCTTTTACTGAGATCTGCAATAAGTAATAAATTGAGTTCAGGATTGTTTTTTATATTAAGTTCCGAACATTTTTTTTCTATTGCTTTATCGTAATAACCGGTTTTTGCTTTGTAGTTCTCATAACTGGCTACCAGGTTTTTCACCGTATCAAAAAGATATATAACATACTCATCGCTTTTAATCATTTCCAGCCTTTGAAAGAAGGGATTTATATTATTGATGATTCTATTTTCAATACTGGTTTTTATTGATAAGGCCAGCTCTAATTGCTTCTTTTTAAAAGGAGCGAGATTTTGATGTGAGTATTGATTCTGTAAGAAAATGAGAAGGAAGTTGTGAACCTTGTTTATAAGCTTTATATCCTGTAAATCAATCTGAGAAGGCCTGTCTAGATATACCTTCTGGATAGTATAGATATCATTTATAAGAGTAATGAGCATATTGGAATTGAATTCCGGATCATCTCTTAAGTTTTCAAAGATTAAATCAGGCACGGATAACGAAGCGCTGCTTTTATTAATCGCGGTCTTCCATAGATTATTGGAGGTAAATGAATAGGGAAAGATATTATCACGGAGTGATTCTAAGCTGGTAGCTATTTCATAATAATAAGTAATTATATATGATTTTGCCTGAAACAGCTTTTCTTTTTCTTTGTCCAGTAAATCAAATAATTGTTTGTTTATCATATAACTAAAATATCATAATCAATACTTATGAACATAGCAAGTATAACAATTCTCATTTTGTTCATTTCTTTGCTATGAAGTTTGCTATGGAAAAAAAAGAGAATTCTTGAATTCTTAGATTATTGGGTCTATAATTATAACTAAGCATTACACAAAAAGGAGTTGAAGTGAAAAAGCCAATTACCTTTGTATGTATAAATATATTTTTTTTATTAAGCTCCTTTGTATTCGCTGCCGCAGATGAAAGTTATATCCAGAGTGAAGTAGTATATAACAAAAGACAGCCCGATTTAACTTTACCCTGCCAAGACGAAACCAGTTCCATTGATTATAAACAATATTTTACCGATCCGGAAATATCCGGAGAGATAACATATGTGATTTTTAAAGCTAAAATGGAACAGGAAGGCGATGATGTATGGGCTTTGGCCCTTTTCCATGGTTTCAGATATGCCTATAAAGCTTCCACTAAAGGTGAAAAACTGGCCGTGGGTATTCTTTTTACCAATGAAACAGGCAAAATATATTATATTGAACGCACGGTTTATACTGATTTTTTAAACGGTAAAATCTCTAATGACGAATTTGTCCGTCGCATTCAAATCGAAGAAGTAGAATAACGTCTAATTTTCTAAAATTGTAATTTCCACCCGTCTATTTTTTATCCTCCCCGCTTCCGAACTATTGCTTGCCAGGGGTTCTGTGGCACCCTTACCGATAATAATCATTTTTTGTGCTTCTGTGGCCCCAACGGAGAGAAGGTAGTCACCTACGGCTTTTGCCCGTCTTTTTGAGAGTTCTAACAGGTATTCATCGGAACCCAGTTTTGCGGCATGACCCTCGATTTGAATATCCCGTTCCGGATATTTCTTTAATATCTTGGCAATCTTTTGCAGTTTTTGTTTTTCCGCCGGTAGGAGCTCATCCGAGTCGGGTTGAAACTGAATATTTTCGATGGTAATGGTGACACCTATATCTTCCTCATCTACAGTAACTCCCTCTAAGTTTTCCTTTTCAATATCTTTTTTGATATCCTCAACTGTCTTTTTTCTATCTAAAATTGGTGCTGAGAAGACTTCACCTTTTGATGTACCTATAAACTCAATATAATCGCCGGTAGACATAACGTAGATATAATGAAAACTATCTTCATAGGAATGGACCTTGCCGTTCTCTATATCCCAATTATAAATTTGACTTGCTTCTCCAAGGATTTTCACTGGATAGAATGTATCAGTAGCTGGCTTTATTCCTTCTACTTCATGTTCAAGAGCATACTCTATTTTAAACTGAGCGATCCTTTTCCCATCTACATGTTTATCTCCTAAATAGGTATAATGCACAGTAAATGAGATGATATATGGTTCATGAATACCATAAGGTCGTCTTAGATCATGTAGTTCTTCAGCTTTTGCTGACCAGGTATCTCCTGGATTAATGTCTTGGTCGGGAAAGATTGGTATATTACGAGAGATAGGCCTAAAATAGTGAGGATTTATAATATAGTACCCTTGAGAATCCCTCCAGAAGACGGATGATAATTCTTCAGAAAGACTAAAGCTTCCTTGGTCGTCATATGACCTTTCTGAAGTCTGGTAAAGAGCAGAAATGTAACCCGCCTTATTTTTTACTTCTAGGATCTCAACAGCTATTTTATTCAATATTTCTGCATGACTGTAGAATTCTCCATTAATGAACACTTTTTCAGTAACTTCAATAAGCATTCTGTATTTTTCGCCTTTTACATGGATAAATTTAAAAAAATCAGCATCAAGCAGCTGTAAAAAGCTTAAAAAAAATAATAGTAACAGGATAATTCTCTTTTTCATAACATACTCCTGCTCTCATTTTCGGCTAAAGCTTATGCCCTTCTTGACAAAATGTGGAGCTCATGTTTCTCTTTGTTTATAAATATACTACTTTAAGCTGATATTTTCTAAAAAGCAACATACTTTTAATGTGATTTTAGACACCATATAGCTAAAGCGTGGTTTGCTGCATATTGATTGGTTTACTTTTTTTTGTTATACTTTAACAAATACTATTTTAGTTCTTATTCAATCAGGCTTTGTCTAATGTTAAGAGTAGCCAGGCTTAACAGGATTTTTTATGATTTTTGAATAAAAGAAATATTTTTATCCTGTAAATCCTGTCAAAACTAGTTTTTAGCACGGTCTGAATATTACTGGTTGCAGACTATGGCGCTGATAAAAAAAAAATTACATCCCCTGCAGGGAGAAATAAATAAACTAATTCTCGCAAGTGGCTACAGACAGCCCACACAATTACAGGACAAGCTTATTCCTCTTATTCTTTCGGGCAAAGACGTATATGTCGAAGCGGGAGAACAGCGGGGGAAAAGTCTTTCTCTGGCGATTTCCTTTATTCTGCGTTTAAAAAAGGTACATGAAGGCATAAAGTCTCTTATTATTACCGAATCCGCAGAAACCGCAGCCAAGCTCAATAAATCAATTAAACGGCTGGTTGAACTGCGTTCAGCCAGACTGGGTGTTATTGTCGTAGGATTTAGCGATCTTATTAAAAAGGAGGGGCGTCAGCTTAATGGTAATCCGGATATTGTTATTGGAACTTCGGCCCGAATCATAGATCATATTCGCCGTGGTCATGTTGATTTTTCTCATATTGAATTGGTTTGCATCGATGAGCCCCCAAAGCATGTGCAGGAGTTTTTGAATGATATCTTTTTCATTTTTTCCAAACTTCCCGCACAAAGACAGACGATTTATTTTACTTCTTCGCAGGAGAACGGGGAGAATAATCTGTTTTCATTATTAAAAAGACCGGTATCCCTGCAGAAAAGTGATTTTTATATTGATATGCTTCCGCTTGAACACACCTATCTTATTACGGAAAATAAGATAGATACCATAAAAGCTTTGGTTATTGCCAAACGCATGGACGCAATACTTATAATGTGCAAGACCGCAGCTGAGTGTCGTAAACTGGAAAAAGAGTTAAATAGTGCCCAGTTAAAAGCTGTCTATGTAGCAGAGAGCTTGCCGGATGAGAAGATTGATCGGTATTTGGATTCCTTTAATATTGGGAAAAAATCCATTCTCATTGTGAGTTTTTCTGAAATAAAAGCTATTAGTCCGGAAGGCATCTCTTATCTAATTAATTATGATCTACCTTTTACACCGGAAGATTATTTAGAGATCTGCAAACCGCAAATTATTGGAACTAATTGTACCCAGATTATCAATCTGGTATCTAAACAACATATAAAAGATATATCAAAGATAGAGGAGATATGTAATATGAAAATGAAGCAACAACAATTTCCAAAAGATGAAGAGATTTTAAAAGGCTTTTTAAGCACGATTGTAAAAAAAATAAAAGAAGAAGAAAATCCTCTTGAATTGGAGTTTTATAAAAAATTAGTAAAAAAGAATGTTTCCCTTTTTGATCGTTCTTATTTAATGGCTTATTTTGTAAGAAACGCACTTAAGAAGATGCCGACTAAAAAAGCCAATCTGACCACATTATTTGTAAGTGCAGGTAAAAATAAGCGGATATTTCGCCAGGACTTGATCAAGCTATTCGTTGATGCCCTCCATTTGAATGAGGCGGATATTGGTGAGATTAAGATATTGGAGAATTATTCATTCATCGATATCCCCGAACCATATGCACAAAAAGCGATCGATAGCTTAAATAATGCGGATTTTAAGGGAAGAAGAATCACAGTGAATTTTTCACGAAAGAAAACGGAGAAAAACCCTGTTGCAGCTCGCAGGTCCAGACAGTATCGATAATATATTAGAATTTACGAATAATTCCAGAAGACTCGAGATTGAAATTGGCAGTGGAGGCGGCCATTTTCTGGCAAACTATGCCTTAAAACATTGCGAGACAAATTTTGTCGGTATTGAAATAAAAAAGAAGCGTTGTGATAAAATTATTAAAAAAATAATCAAAAACGGTCTTTCCAATGTAAAAGTATTTTATGGAAACGCTGAAAAGTTAATACAAATATTGCCCCTGTTATCGGTAGATGCTTTGCATATATATTTTCCGGATCCCTGGCCAAAAACCAAGCATAGGAAACGCAGGTTTTTTAAAGTGCCGATGCTCGATATTGCCTATAAAGCCTTAAAACCGGGCGGTGTGATTTACTTTGCAAGCGATGTTTTTGATTATTATATTCAAGCAAAGATATTATGTATTTTGCATCTTGGATTTAAAATAGCTAAAGATATCTTACCTCAAGAGGTGGCAAGCTCTATGTATTGCAAAAAGATGAAGCAGGCCGGCAAAAGCATCAATACCCTGGTAGTAAATAAATCAAGAACCAAAATAAAAAAAGAAATATTAAAATCAAGTTAATAAGAAGTCCGAAAAAAATAAATATTGCAGAGAGTACACCAACCTTAATTGATTTTTTCTGACATGCTTCTGCCAGTTTAAAGGGATTTCCAGGAATAGCTATAAGCTCACCCATGGGATCATGAGGTTTATTAAGCAGTCCGGTTTGGCCGGGAGTTCCGAAAAAATAATAATCTTTTTCCCCTGTAACATTTTTTTGCAGCGAACACCCTCTTTGAGGAATATGCAATCGAAAAATCGGATCATACTGCTCTGCATTTTTTGATCTGCGCAGCATTACATACTCTTCTCCGTCAGGAAGTTCAGCAGAGTATTCATCTTTTTCCAATCCGCTTAGATCAGAGAGATACCGTAAAGGGAGTCTTAAGAGGTCTCGCTCTGCTCGTAAGAAGCGAGCTTGCTTCCAAAAACGTCTGTATAAAAAATATAAAATAACACCAGGGGGTATTAAATAAATAATCGGAAATAAAAATAATGTAAGCGAGAGAACTGCCGGAACATAATAACTTAGTTGACTGAGAATATTTTTAGAAAAATCTATTAGTCTCGAGAGGAGAAACGCGATAAGTAAGAGTGAAAGTGATCCGCAGACCAGTGATATCGGAGTAAATTGGTTTAAATACTCATTTTTTTGGCGCGCACTCCATATAGAACGCTCCAGAAGCAGTTCTTTATTACCATCATAGATTACTACAAGCAGTGGATTATTGGGCTGGCTTTTAAAAAGATATCTGCCTTCCTCGATAAATAAGCAGCCGCTGATAAAAATTTGAATGCCCGAAGGCAGAGAAAAGATTTTATTCCAAGGAATATAGGCCGGCTGCTCATCAGGGAAACCGTATTCTTCCTGTGATTCATTTGTTGCCTTAAATTCACTGGGAAAGGATGAGAGAAGATAGATTGAGATTTTAGCTAAATCTGCGGCCACAGAGAAATCTTGGCCTGCGATCCAAACCCTGTTATTGCCTTGAATAGCTTCTAAGGTACCAAATAAACGAAATGTACCGATAAATTTAGTTTTTTTGGTTTTTATGGTCGTGTTTGTTGCAATCGGCAAAAAAGAAGCGCTGGTAAGCCGTCTGCGAAAATTATGCCATTGCGCCCTGATGAGAAAAGCCCCCACACCAGGTATGAAGCCATAAAATACAAATGCAATAAGAAATATAAAGAAAATATAAATTATCATATATATAATATTGAAAAAATAACTTAAATATCTTAGTGTAGTATATCATGATTGAGCGGATTATTGTAGGTGCTTTTAGAACTAATTGCTATTTATTTGCGGTCAACAAAAAGGAATGCATTATTATTGATCCCGGCGGTGATGCAGAAAAAATAATTTCACAAATCGAACTGTTGAATATGGCTCCCACCGGTATCGTGTTTACTCACGGTCATTTTGACCATACCATGGCTACGAGTTCTATTATTGAATATTTTCAAAAGAAAGATATCCATATTAAGTGCGCTATCCATCAAGAAGATAAGGAGTATCTCGGTAAAACAGCTGATAAAATGAATAAGAAGCATTTAAAGTATTTGGGTGCGGAAGCAGTAATGCTTTATAATAATTTTTCTGCCGTTCTTCCTCATGCTGATGTCGAACTTAAAAGGGGAAAAAAAGTATTTAATACCAAATTAATAGTAATTGAGACACCGGGACATTCCAAGGGGAGTATTTGCCTTTATAATGAACAAGATGCCATTATATTCACAGGAGATACCTTATTTTTTGACGGGATAGGGAGATCGGATTTGCCCGGTGGAGATGAAAAAATGCTCCTTACAAGCATTAAAAATAAAATACTCACCTTACCGCCCGCGACAAGCGTATTTCCCGGACATGGACCGCTCACAACAATAGAAAGAGAAATAAAGGGTAATCCGCTCTTAGTGTAATAGAATCTCATTTACACACTTATATTAAGCAGGGTGCCTAATTCTGGTGAAAGTCCACTTACATACGGCAATAATTTTGAGGAAATATTTTTAATAAATGAGTCTATGTTCTGAGATGTAATGAGGTGAGAAAAGTCTCCTGGTGTATTTTGTGTTTTTAGTCTGGTGAGTCTTTCAATAAGATTATCGAGCATTCTTAGTTTATAAAGCGGGATACCTTCCATATTATCCTTTGAAGGGATTCCGATCAGATGTTTGAGGGCGATCGAAGGAGATAAAAAAGGTCGTACGGGAACAGTTATTTTGGTTGTGAGTTTGTTACTGAAATAGAGGCGACTGATAATTGAAGGTGCGGTAGGGAAAATAGTTTAAAATCATCTATTTCTTAGTTCTTCCGAGGTTTTACACTTTATGCACAATATTGCATAGGGTATTGCATCAAGTCTTTCTCTAGGGATTTTCTGGTCACAGCGTATACATTTACCATAATGGCCGTTTTCGATACGTACAAGAGCATTTTCAACAAGTTTCAAGGTTTTCAGTTCTTGATTTCCCAAAGCCTCTAAAATTCTTCTATCAATATCGTCTGAAGCAATATCTGCTAAATCTTTTGGATCTGTATCTTCGATTATTTCATTAAATTCCTCATTTTCAGCGGCAAGGTGCTGGAGTATTTCATTTTTCATACCCAACAGAGTTGTTTTCATCTTATCAACATATGTCTTTTCCATGGTCCCTCCTCACATGGGAATAATCAATTTTTAGTCCACACAATTTGGACTAAATATAAAAATTTGTCAACTAGTTAAGAACATCAAATTTTAATTTACTATTTTTTACATTCCATTATTTATATAAATAATTAATCAAATTACTAGAGCTTCTTGCAAAAATAATATTTTTGCAAGAAGCTCTTAAAATGGAAATTGCTAACTTATTATGGTATAAAGAATAAGTATTTTACTAACTTAATATATTTTGAGTTTTGCAATTTCCTCACTATAATAGTATATAGAATATATTTTAAAATGCCATTAAATGTTTAAAGGGATGTAATGTGTAGTGTGAGCAATTTGGTTTTTATTGAATAAACAGCAAAATAGGGACCCGCGGAGTTGACAAAAATATTGCTATCACATATTGTTAAGCATATTGCGGTAAACCGCTATTTACCATTGGCATAATTCTTGTAAAAATAACAAGAATTACGCCAATGATAACACATAGGAGTTGACGTGGCAAAAGAAGAAGCAATAGAAGTAAACGGTGTAGTAAAAGAATCACTTCCTAATACAATGTTTCGGGTTGAACTCGAAAACGGCCATCTTATCTTAGCACATCTTTCCGGAAAAATGAGAAAGCATTATATTAGAATCGTTCCCGGCGATAAGGTTAAGGTTGCCCTTTCACCTTACGACCTTACCCGCGGAAGGATTATATATCGAGAACGCTAAAAATCTCTTAATAAAATAATAGTAGAGCTTCTTGCAAAAATAACATTTTTGCAGGAAGCTCCTTAAATGGAAATTGCTAAATTATTATGGAATAAAGAATAAGTATTTTACTAACTTAGTATATTTTGATTTTTGCAATTTCCTCAGTAGTTTTTACTATTATTTTTTAATTATATCTTTATTGACAATCACACTCATTGATAATATTTTAATTACACTATGCGTAAAGTAAGGTTAGGAAAGACAAACATAAAGATTTCTCCCCTCGGTTTGGGCTGCTGGCAGTTCTCCGGAGGCAAGGGTATTTCGGGCAGATATTGGCAGAAATTAAACGAGCAGGATGTACGAGAGATCATCAGCGTATCACTCAAAGCAGGTATAAACTGGTTTGACACAGCAGAGGTCTACGGCTGGGGCAATTCAGAGAGGGCTTTGGCTGCCGGATTGCGGGAACTTAAAGTAGCACCCGGTAATGTGGTGATTGCTACCAAGTGGTTCCCATTATTTAGGACTTCCCGCTCCATTATAAAAACTTTTGTAAAAAGAAGCAGTGCATTGGGGGAGTATGCCATTGATTTGTATCAAATACATTTTCCGGGCAGTTTTTCACGCATTTCCACACAGATGGAAAGAATGGCAGATCTTTTGCAACAGCACAAGATTAAAGCTGTCGGGGTAAGTAATTTTAACGCCCGGCAGATGATTGTTGCACATGAAACACTTGCCAAGCGGGGTATGGTCTTGGCTTCAAACCAGATGCGCTATAGTCTATTAAACAGAGATATTGAAAAAAATGGCGTTCTAGATGCTGCCAAAATGCTGGGTGTTACAATTATAGCCTACTCGCCTTTGGCGCAGGGCCTACTTTCCGGTAAGTTTCACGAGCATCCGGAAGACATAAAATCACGCCCAGGACCTCGCAAGTTCCTTAAAGAGTTTAAGCTGAAAAACATAGAAAAAACCCGGCCGCTCATAGAGTTACTCAAAATAATTGCAGATAAAAAAGGCAAGAGTCCGGCTCAAGTTGCTCTGAGCTGGCTTATTAAGCGCCATGGTGACAGCATTGTTGTCATACCGGGTGCTTCCCAACCAGCACACGCACAGAGTAATGCGCAAGCACTCAATATCGTACTTACTCCCGCTGAGATCGAAAAGCTCGATCAGCTTAGTGCCGCTGTCCTTTGGAATTGAATTACAGGATGGACTCTATTTCTTGCTCGCTCACTTTCCTTGAATAGGAGCCGCCTTTAAAGCGCATCATGGCACCGATTCCCTTTTGGAATACAAAGCGAATTTTATTCTTGCGTACTTTCTTATCGGTGTATAATTTAGCTATAAGGATTTGCCTATTTATAGAGTCGGGTATGGTTACAGGCAGTCCTACTCGTCTTAACAGAGATACAACCCGCTCTGCTTGGCTTTGGGTCAGATAGCCGAATCGTACCCCCAGGCGGGTTTGCAGGGCTATACCTATTGCCACGGCTTCCCCGTGCATAAGCGTATATTTGGATACCGGTTCCAGTGCACGTCCGATAGTATGACCCAGATTTAAAATCTGACGCAGGTTTGTTTCTGTTTCATCTTTTTTTACAACGTTATATTTAATTTCACAGTTTTTATGTGCAATATGCTCGCATACTGCTTGCTTTAATATTTTAGTATTTTTTTCAGTTATTAGAATATCTTCTATGTGCTGTTCCAAATACTCAAAAAATGCAATATCTGCCATACAGGCATGTTTAATAGTCTCCGCCAAACCGCACTGCATATCGCGCAGGGACAGAGTCTGCCAGGTATGGATATCAATATATACCTTTTTGGGTTGATAAAATAAACCGATGAGATTAGTGGCTTCGGGTGTATCCACGGCTGTTTTCCCTCCTATGGAGGCATCTGCCGCGGCCAGAAGTGTTGTGGCATAGTTAATAAAGGGAATACCGCGTGAAAAGGTACCTGCAATAAAACCGGCTAAATCCGTTACCACACCGCCGCCCAAGGCAATAATACAGCTGTCTCTGCCGAACTGAAGCTTAATCAGACGGTCTTCCATCTGAGCTTTGGTTTTTCTTGTTTTAGAAGCCTCACCGGCTTTGAATGTCAAGAGCTCAACATTAAAACCGGAACTCTTAAGAATTCTTGCTAAAGTACGACCGTAGAGCTTTTCTACATTCGAATCCGTAATAAGCGCGTATTTATTAATATCTTTCACAAGTCCGTGTTTCAAATCGGATATCAGGCAGGGGAATAGATTGCTGCCGATTTTAATACCATAAGAATCATCGATTTTCTTTTTAAGCGGTACACGAAAAATAGCCATGAATAACGAGCTCCTCCTTAAGATCTGTAGCTGGCGTTTTCTTTTACATAGTCATAACTTAAATCGGCGCCGATTACTGATGCGCTTTCAGTACCTGTTTTCATATCTATAGTTAATTCTATAACTTTGTTATGCGGCGGATAGCCTTTAACATTGCTGAAACTACAATCCGCAAGATATGTGGTAAGTACTTTTTCCTTTTGGGCATTCAAACAGAAAGTGCCTTTTTCAAAAACAGTTACGCTGCCCAAAGACACGGTAAGCTGGCTGCAATCAAGCGGGATGTTGTTATTGCCCAAATAATCTCCCAGTGCGCCAATTATTCTTCCTACATTTGGATCATTGCCAAAGATAGCGGTTTTTACCAGATTGGAATTACAGACTGCCTTTCCGCTTCCCACGGCAATCTCCTGACTGGGTGCGTTTTTTAAAAATACTTTTATAAGATGGCTTACACCTTCACCGTTACGCACAATGTCTTCTGCCAGTTTTTGACATACTGTAAGCAATGCGGCCTTAAACTCCTCCGTACTGGTAAGTGGAACCAGATTTGAACTGAAAATGAGCGCCATGTCGCTGGTACTCTGGTCGCTGTCAATTGAGATCCTATTAAAACTACGGACGGAAGCCCAGTTTAAGGCCTGCTGGAGCTCTTGGCGTTCAATCCCGATATCCGTAAGCAGGAATATCAGCATAGTGGCCATATTGGGTTCTATCATTCCTGCTCCTTTGGCAATGCCGACGATTTTACCCTGCCCTATGCGTTTTTCTCTTATCTTGGGATAGGCGTCTGTGGTCATAATAGCTTCGGCAAGCGGCAGCAGAGATGAATTATTTAATTCCGTTACAAGGGCGGGTAATTTTTCGATTATCTGGTCTACAGGCAGTTTCCAGCCGATTACACCCGTGGATGCACAGAAAAAATGCTCTGCGGTATCTTCTGTCTGCACTGCCAGTGCTGATAGAATTTGCTCAGCATCTTCAACACCTTGTGAAGCGCACACATTGGAGATTTTATTATTGATTAATACGCCCTTAATGCTGTTTTCTTTTAAGCGTTTTTTCCCGATGATAACAGGAGCCCCGGGAAAGCTGTTGCGAGTAAATACAGCGCCGAAACTGTCTGTGGGCTGCTGCAAGGCAATTAAGGATAAATTCATTGTATAGGAGACTTTTACGGGTATTTCTTGCGGAAAGAAGCAGACTGCTGTGGTGGCAACGCGAAAACCTTCCGGCAGTTCCGCCCGGCGCACAAGGTCTTGAATATATTCATTGCGTGAAGCATATACTTCCATGGCAGTTATAGTAATAAGATTTTTTATTTTAATCCAGTAATATTTCGTGGTATTTATCTTAAATTCCGTATATATTAAAGAATAACTATATTACAGCCGGAAAAGAAAAGTTTATGAAAATACTAATCAATCATATTGGTTATAAAGTGTCTGTGGCAAACTGGAGAGATTGGCATTTTTATAAGATGGACTTCACAGAATTTCATAAATACGGGAGTTTTTACATTCAAATCACTATTAATTCTCAGCAGATTACCTCACAAGAATTTACTATTGCAGATGATCCCTATCTCACCGGTACCCTTTCTGATATATTAGACTATTTCGTTTCGGAGCGGTGTTGCGGTATTTATGATGAAGCTGACCGCCGCATGTCTTTTTTCGGCAAAAGGAAGAACAGGGTTGATGTACACGGAGGTTGGTATGATGCATCCGGAGATGTAAGTAAATATTTAAGCCACCTTTCTTATGCAAATTATCTGAATCCTCAGCAGACTCCATTGGTAGTTTGGAATTTGTTATATGCTCATGAACTGCTTTTACGGCAAAAAAAGGTAAGCTGGAAATATCTGCCGGAGAGGATTATAGCAGAAGCGATTTACGGAGCCGATTTTCTGGTACGCATGCAGGATAAGCAAGGTTATTTTTACATGACCGTGTTTGACGGGTGGTCTAAGAGTATAAAAAGGCGGGAGATCTGTGCTTATGCGACTTTAAAAGGAATAAAATC
>CAZEPL010000002.1:13571-63535 GCA_964514135.1 uncultured Spirochaetaceae bacterium
AGAGTATAAAAAGGCGGGAGATCTGTGCTTATGCGACTTTAAAAGGAATAAAATCGGATGATTATCAGGCTGCTTATCGTCAGGGCGTTGGTTTGGCTATTGCGGCTCTGGCCCGTGTAAGCACTCTTAATAGATCCGGAGACTATGATGCTAAAAAGTATCTTGAAACGGCTCAGAAAGGATTCAGACACCTTGAAGAGCATAATCTTCAGTATCTGGATGACGGCAAAGAAAATATTGGCTGTAATTCGAAAATCTCTGGAATTCGAGCTGGATATAACAGGAGAAGTTGTTAATCCCTTTGGCTATGCCCGTCAGTATATAAAGCCTTTAGGTGAACAGAAAAAGGGGGCATTCTTTTTTACGCATGATAATGAATCGGATTACTGGTGGCAGGGGGAAAATGCCCGGCTTGCCTCATTAGCCGCTGCTTTCGGTTAGCCTCGGGTTATTTTGGCGAAGATAAAGTTTTTTTAACGGAAAGGGCAGAAATAACCCTGAATATGCTAATCTGAAGGGGCTTAAAAATGTCAAAGGGGGTATTTGCAATGGCATCACCTCCGGGCTCAATTATGAAGACGGCATCGATTTTCTTCCCGAAAATCTTATGTTTAACTATCATGAAAATTGGAGGTGGTCCGAGCAGTGGCTTCCGCATGCGGCGTGGTATTTTCTTGCCGTGTGCGCGACAGCGCTTTAAGTCGACATTAGATTTTAAATTGCAATAGGAAGTTTTTAGCGATAAACTAATTGTAAAGGGGGGTATATGATGTTATGTAAAAAATTAATGGTGATTCTCGCCCTCGTACTTTTGTTTGCATGTAAGACGACACAAACCGATAACAACATAGATAATAATCAACTCTCGTATGGCGGCGGGTCGGCATCACTCCATTGGCCGGTGCTTTTTGCAGAAGCATTGCGTCAGGCCGTAGAAATTGAAATGGGAAAAAAGCTTGAAGTAATTACTGCACAAGCTGATAGTGGTTTATTGTGGGGAGAGGAGGTTTTAGGCACACCTTTCTTAATTGCATATATTAAAGATAAATCACAGGCTAAAAACATATTTGCTATTCCGATTCTGGGTTGGAGAGATTTTATTTACAGTATAAACCCGGAGATGTCGTTATTTCCTCCGGATATTTTAACTATAAATGCTCATGTTATGGTTTTTTCACTAGAGATTATTGATCCAGCTCTCATTAATGAATCATACCATTTATATAGAAAAGAGATTAGTCATATAGTATGGAAACTCCTGAATGTAGATAATAGAAAGTCGATTAGAGACTTTCTATATACACCCATGCCTGCTCATTTACAGGTGACATCAGTAACAGAATATAACTATTATGTGGAACTAAATGTAGCCCAGCCCGGCAGCAGAATACCGGAAAATGAGATTCTCTCTTCCTTGGCGCCGGGAAAGATGATTGTTCTTACTATAATAACTGATTGGGGTCCGATTCATGTTAGATTGATTGCACCTGAAAAAAGCAGCGCAGAGCAGGATCTGGATCAAAAACTTTATAATCTTTATAAACAAACATTGGAGCAAGCTAAATCCACAATTAAAAACCAAGTGGCAAGGCGCCAATTGTTTTTTAAAGCTAAAGATAAATTGGAACAGATTTTAAAGGATTCTCCGCTTTTTGCTGATGAATTATATAATAGTTTGCAGCTTGAGCTCCTTTCCTTGCTCTATCTGGATGAATGGGTATTACGCGAAGAAGAAACTCTGGAAGTATTTCCGGATTATGAACCTAAATTTTCCGAAGATACGGTATTAGATTATAGATCCGCTCTTTATTCCCAAATTCATGAGCTGCCTGAAGCAGTTTCGCAAAATTTAAAAGCCTTGGTAAACCTGTTAACTGAATATAAAAAACGCGCTTTAAATAATCCGGGCAGATTTGAAGAGGGACAGGTTATGCTGGGCGCGGATATGAATCAGTACGTACCGTCGGATGAAGAGTGTATGGAAAGTGAAATTGGTGATCGGATTGCCGCCATTGCAGCCGAAATGTCTCCGCAAGAGCTGCGCTCACTTTTAAAACAACAGGGTATTGAGATATCACAGATGAGCTATGGAAAGATCAACTACCGCCATGTGGATGTTATGGGCTCTGGCCGCTTTTTCTACGCTGATGAGCCTGTCGAGGTATACATTTTAAAATAGAGAATAACTATGATAAAAACAAATCAAATCATATCCTATGTGGGATTTCTTTTGCTTTTATTTCCATTAATGGTTCTCAATGCCGCTGATCTCCCGGAGCAGAATATCATTGGAGAACTTCACCGTTTAGTCCGACTTTGCAGTGATGGCAAGGAAGAGTATAAGGAGCAAAGTAATAAAATTACAATTTCCTATGATGCGCTTGTTTACCATATCCACTCACCTAATCACATGGGAAGAATACAAACATGGCATGAAGAACTCGGCCCCAACACCAAAGGAATCGTGATTGAAGTTTATATCTTAGAACAGTCTTATATGGGACCTTTAGTACTTCCGCAAAAATTAGCAGGGCCTTACTATGATATGTTTGTAAACCAAATAAAAAGCGGAGATGTATATTTTTATTTTCTGGTGCGATTTGGAAAAGATTTTCCGGAGGATATCAAAAATAAAGTACTGAAAATTATTGGGATGCTTTAAAACCAGAAATATCGTACTATTCTTAACACCTGTTATTGGAATTAATTATTAGCTATCTATTATTTAATTCCCCGGTGTTACTATTTCACCTAGGATATGTTCTATTATTACTACTTTATAGGAGGATTACAATCATACTAAAGTATGATTGTAAAAAAATCAATGTAATGATATGTTTCAGTATGTCTCAAGGAAAAATGATGAGATTTTTTATTGTGAGTATTATACTATTTTTAGCTTTATTATCCTGTAAAATGCCTGTTGATCAGAAGTCCAATCCCGATTCGCTTGATGTAATACCGATTAACTTAACTGCCGAGCTTGCGGCTAAGAATGAAATACTATTAACCTGGGAATGCAATAGCGATACTGTAGACGAGTTTATAATAGAAAGAATGATAACATGGAACAGCACCATGATTACACATAGTTTGGATAATAATAATTTTATTCAAATTGGTTGCACAATACAAAAAACATTTTCAGATTCAAACCTTGAAATCGAAACACTATACGCTTACAGAGTAAAAGCAAAACAAACTGATAAGGAATCAGATTACTCAAGCAAAGTCTGGCAAGAGACTCCATGTATTGGTCATCTTGAATTTATTGAACAATGCGATTTAGAGAGTATAGGCGGAGTCTCCCCTGCTGATATTGCTATATCGCCCGATGGAAGCAGCCTTTACCTAGTAGATACCAATCAACGAAGATTAGTCTTATTAAAGAGAGATCCTCTATCTGGTATTCTTGAGTATTCAGCAAGTTACAGTGATGAGAAGTTTGGTATTGAACTACTATAGGCATCCAACATTGTGGAAAATAAAATCTACTACAGCTTAAATGTTGCTAACGATAAGCTTGAACGAGCGGATTTAAATACTATGGCTACAGAAACACTCTATTCTGCCAACTCTTTTTTAAATTCGATGGCTATAAATATTGTAAATTCAGGCTCGTATATAACACAGTCAAACCTCAATGGAAAAGGAGTTACGCACTTTATTGCCAATGAAGCTGACGAAACGTTTGTAAATGGAATATCGTTTGAGTATTAATACTAATTATTATATAGTCCTTTTGATTTGACTATTTTGGATGAAGTCAAAATGAAGTAATCTGAAGGAGTAGGGTATGTTTAAAAAAGCATATACCGATGCTAATAGAATAAATAGGAAAGAGCAATGTACTCTTTTTTACTAGCCTCTTGCTGATAGTATTATTATTTATCGGTTGTTCCGATATGCTCACTTATTTCTTAAAAGAAAATGTTTTTATACAAGTACAAAAGCTAACTGCCAGTGATGCTGAAGAACTAGATTGTTTTGGTAATTCGGTATCACTGTATGGTGATTATGCGCTTATTGGTACAGCCTATGAGAATGGAGAAGGGATGAGTAGAGGAGCAGTGTACATTTTTGAAAGATAATTTTATTTTAATCTTAATACCCGTATTAAGAAATAGATTCCTATAGTTTATACTAAATTGATTCGTAGGAGAAAAAAATGTAAATAAGAGAGACAGGCTGCAGGTATATTTTACTTGGCGAGTACCTAGTAAAGAATAGAGGGATAGGAGATAAGAAAGATGAGAATTGCTGATATAAAACAAACATCACGGTCATGCATAATAAGGCAGCATATGTTATTGAGCTTTATGGCGATTGTATTGCTTTTGCTCACAGGATGTTCGGATTTGCTGGATGAAATATTATCAGAGCGTATATTACCCAATTCAATTTTTTTCTGTACAGTGGAAAATAATATTGGAGCAATTAAAGTTGCCGATCTTGACGGAAGTAATGTAAGGGTAATTTTAACAGGTTTAAGCGATGGAATAAGAGATATAGAAGTGGATTCTCAGGCCGCTAAAATTTACTGGGTTGAAAGCGATCCCCCAGCAGCTGGTGCGGATGATTCAGCTGCGATATGGCAGGCTAATCTTAACGGGAGCGGGGCAAAAAAAATTAGAGACGTCAATGCTATTTCGATCGAATATATTGAACTTGATGTTTTGGGAGGAAAGATATACTGGAGAGAATTAGCAGGCTTGAATGCGGGCATGATTATGAGAGCTGATAAAAATGGCTCTGCAATAGAACAGTTAGCAGTTGGTATGGGTATATATGGATTAGCTGTTAACAGAAGTGAAAACAGGCTGTATTTTATTAACTCGCTGGGAATATCCTATATTCCTTGAAATCCGCCATATGACATAACTGATGTTACACCTGTAGACTGCCTTGCTAATGGTGTCCTTGAGCTCGATATTGCCAATGGGAAGATGTACTGGACAGAATGGATGGGTTCAAACGGTATCCATAGGGCGGATTTGGATGGTAATAATAAAGAAAAAGTAGTTAATGATGTAAGATGCACAGATCCCTTTGATCTGGCCCTCGATCTAACAGAAGGTAAAATCTACTGGTCGGATCGCAATGTGGGAATTGTGCGATCAAATTTAGATGGCGCAGAAATTGAAGTAATATTCCCGATCCAAAACCCGAATATTGATCAGGCTTTCGGTATAGCATTATATAAATAATAAGGATTTAAGGATTATAAGGAATTTAAATGTTTATTAGTTCTTTACTATGACAAATCAGTTTTATTGCTGTTGTTTGTAAATTTGAGAGGAGGTTTAAGCGAGTTAAAATGAAAAGAATATTTTTTTTATTGAGGAAATTGCAAAACTCAAAATATATTAAGTTAGTAAAATACTTATTCTTTATACCATAATAATTTAGCAATTTCCATTTTAGGGGCTTCTTACAAAAATGTTATTTTTGCAAGAAGCTCTATTATTTGTTTTTATACATCTTGTGCTATATGCTCAATCACCAACAAAAGAGGTGTCGGCCATAACTATAGCTCCTCAGTTAACAGGGAATATTATGGTTCCGGTTGGAGTTTTTAATGAGGTCTCTCCTTTTGGTGTCCAGAACCTTTTTTTAAAAACAGCGCCTTTAAGGTTTGTGTTAGTTATAATTTTATGTCTGAAGAAATTGAAATGATAAACTCTTTTGGATTAAGCTCCATATCTGCACTTATTGGGTATAGTGTAATTAAGAATGATGTATTTAGTTTTACGCCGTTGGTAGGCGGCGGGTATCTGGGCCACATAGTTGATACAGGAGAATATGCAATATTTTTTGATCCACAAATCACCATACAAACAGAGGTCAATTTTACAATCTTAGAGAATTTGTATATTTTTTTTACCTCGGGTTTTATTATTTTCTTTGAAGAAAGTATTACGGGGAGTTTTTTTTGTGTGAATCTGGGAATAAAGAAAGCTTTTTACATAGGTGTTGGAGAAAAAGAACCTAAACCAACTTTGCCGGGATTACCTCGAATTATTATTGAGAGAAGTATACCCAGCTTTTCTCCTAATGGCGATGGTAATAAAGATACACTGGCGCTTTCGCTTGAGGTTGATAAGAATATACCAGTATCAAGCTGTGAGATGCGAATTTTAAACAGAAATAACAAACCGGTTAAAGATTTTTCCGGGAGATCTGTTTTATCCGAAAGATTTATATGGGACGGAAAAGATAATAATGGTAAATCTGTTAGCGATGGCATATATTCAGCTGCTTTTCCCGTTAAATATGAGGATGGAAGAGAATTAAAAGTACATAGCGACTCATTTATAGTAGATAGTACAGCTCCCAAGGTGCGTTTAGATATTACACCGGATATATTTTCACCTGATAATGACGGAGATAAAGACAAACTTACTATAAGATATAAAGTAGAAGACGGATCTAAAGTTGCGGATTCCAGGGGTAAAATTTTTAAGAGTTTTAAGGGGAAAGGAGATTTTCCCAAACAACTTGTATGGGACGGTAAGTCGGATAGAGGAGAACTTGTGCAGTCGGCGGAAGACTATCCCCTTACTTTTGTCGTTGTTGATGAAGTGGGGAATGAGGCCATTGTAAATGATGTAATTAAGACTGATATTCTTGTGTAAAAACAAGGCCGCACTCTTAAAGTCGTAATATCCAATATACATTTTGATGCTTATTCTAGTGATTATTTAAAAGGAAACAGCACTAAAGTAGAAGAAAACAAAAGAATTATAGCCCGACTGGCCGAAATCTTAAAAAAGTTTGATAAGTATAAAATAATCATAGAAGGTCATGCATTAAGTATGAATTGGCAGGATAAAGAGAAGGCAGACAAAGAAGAAAGGGAAGTACTCATACCACTATCTAAAGAACGGGCCGAAAATATAAAGCAGGCACTGGTAGGGAAGGGGATTGCGGCCGCGAGGATTGGTACGATCGGCCGCGGCAGTACCGATCCGCTCGTACCGTTTAGTGATAAAGATAATCAGTGGAAGAATTGCAGGGTGGAAATCATTTTAAGGAAGTAATTTTGATTATGAGAGCTTCTTGCAAAAATAACATTTTTGCAAGAAGCTCCTAAAATGGAAATTGCTAAATTATTATGGTATAAAGAATTAGTATTTTACTAACTTAATATATTTTGAGTTTTGCAATTTCCTCATGAAGCAAATTATTTTACTTTTATGTGTGTTACTGTTAAGCTTTGCACTTTATGCGGAGGATGGTATTGTTGTGGGATTTTCGCAAGTAACTACAGCCTCTTCTTGGTATGAGGCAGAAACGGAATCTCTCATCAATGAGGCTGAGATCCGGGGAATCACACTTTTAGTTTCCGACGCGGAATACAAACAAGAAAAACAGATACAGGCAATCAGAGAGTTCATCTTCCAGAAAGTAAATGCAATCATTCTTAATCCCGCTGTTGAATTGGGCTGGGATATTGTTTTAAGTGAAGCCAAAGATGCAGAAATTCCGGTGTTTATATTAGACCGAAGAATTATTGTAGCCGATGAGTCCCTTTATGTAACATCTTTTTCTCTTGATTTTTACGGCGAGGGTCAAGAAGCAGCACAGTGGCTGGTAAAAAAACTTGATTATTCGGGAATTATTGCGCAAATAGAAGGTGATCCAACCTCTGTTGCGGCGCAAGAGAGGAAAAAGGATTTTGAAGATGTAATAGCCAAGCACCCCGCTATAAAGATACTTATATCTCAAACAGGCCATTGGCCCCGACGTGAAGCAAAAAAAATACTGGAAGAGTGGGTAACGGCAGGTATCGTTTCGATAGACGGATTCAGGGCAGCTTTTGAAGCCATGCTGAGAGGTGAGCTTAACTGCACTGTGGAATGTAGTCCTTTGTTCGGTCCTTTGGTTTTTGATGCTGTGGAGATAATTCTTGCCGGAAACAGTACAATTCCTAAGGTGATCAAACAACGTATCCGGGTTTTTCCGCAAGACACCGCATACCGGGAGCTTTTTAATCGTAAGTATTAGTGAAATCTTTTCAATTAACAACAAGCAAAGAGTTTTGTGTGGAAATTGTTTCTTTCATACTAAAGTACGAATGAATAAAAACCTATGCGAATATATATTAATCAACAGTGAAACGGAGGAAAATAATGCGGGTTTTAATTATCAGTATATGTCTCTTGATATGCTGTTTCGTTTTTTTAGGTTTAGCGTGATAACAGGTGGTGAGCCGCCGCAAACGGTTTTGGTTCCCAAGTTCAGTTTGGCGGAGGGGACGTATGAACACGATATTGATATAGAATTGAGTTGTACAACGGAAAATGCTGTAATTTATTATACCACAGATGGTACGGAGCCTGATAAAACTTCCGCCATTTACGTTTTGCCAATTTCCATATCCGGACATAATACAGCTAAAATTATTAAAGCGTTTGCCGTAAAAGACGGTATGACCGACAGCGCTGTAGTGTCGGCAGTGTATACCATCGATAATCCTCAATCCAACATAAATACATGGTCGAAAGTAATCGACCGTTCCTGTGGAATATCCGGATTGTTCGAAACACGGGATAATTTTTATATCTCAGGTGGAGCTGAAAGTAACAATATCTACCTTATAAAATTTAATAATGACGGTGGCATATTATGGGAAAGGACTTTTGACGGCGAAACAGAGGATAGAGATAAATTGGTTATTTTAAAGGCCGACCTGAACGATACTGGTAAAGGAATATGGAATAAAGCAGCTAATCATGAAGGGGACTGGGATTATGCAAATCCTTATTTTATTACTAACTGCCAAGATGACAGTATAATTATGGCTGGTAAAATTAATTTTTCAAAACCAAATATTGATCAGGATATATATATTTTAAAGTTTGATGCAGACGGAAATCATCTCTGGTCCAGATTATTCATAGGAAGCGGTTCGGAAGATGTGGCCTGGATGATAAGAGAAACCAGCGATAACGGCTATATTATTGGCGCATTGACAAATTCCCCAGAAATAAAAGTCGGTAACGGTTATGATAATCTTATTATTAAACTGGATGGCGATGGCAATTTAGTGTGGACCAAAGTATACGGCATTAATGGTGGTGTGAATTTTACCTATGACATTGGAGAGGATAATGATGGTAACTATGTAATCGCAGCTTGTGATGTAATGAATCGGAAGCCGAATATATTTAAACTTGATCTTAGCGGCAATTTCCTATGGAACAAAATCTTAGCACATGATTATCCTTGCTATGCTATTCATGGGGTATTAAGAACCACGGATAACGGTGGATTTGTTCTTACAGGCAAGACGAGAGAATCGTTTCAAGAGGATTATGATATAATACTGTATCTTTTAGATTCCCAATGCAATATAGAGAGAAAGAGAATCTTTAATAATGATGACCGTGACGATGAAGGTCGTATTGCTCAATCGTTCGATGGCGGTTATATTGTGGCAGCACAAACTGTTGATCAAGACTCAACGCCCAGGGATTACGATATCTGGTTTATGAAGCTGGATGAATTCGGAAGATTAAATCAATAATTGTTATAAAGACTCTTCTTTTTTAGCTTTTACTAACGCTTTAAGCGAGTGTTCTTTGGTAAAAAAGTAGAGGATGACAATAAATAATATAATGCCTACAACACCATACACATCCGCCAGGTTAAAGATAGGCCAGCTGAAATCTCCGTAATACCACAAAATATAATCAACCACACCGCCGTGAATAATTCTGTCCAGAAAATTCCCCATACCGCCGCAGGTAATCAGCACAAGGGGCAAAAAATGTTTGGGTTTTTTTACGAATAAAGAGAACACCAATACCGCGCCGGTGGCCAGTCCCTGAATGGCCAGTAATATAAGGAATTTTTGTTGTTTGGAAAATATATCATCCAGAAAATTAAGCAGAGAAAAACCCAGATCGTGGTTTATCGTGTAACGAAAAGACCAAAACCCCGGAATGATCACAATATCCTGGCTGCCGCGCAAAGACTGGTATGCTATTTCTTTGACTATTAAATCCGTTCCAGTGAAAATGAGAAGTGCCGTCAGTATGATTGCGAGTTTTGTGAGCATGGACGGAGGATTAAACTTAAACAGTTCGCTGATTTTGCCATTCATGGTCTACGGAGTGTACATGATTTTATAAGGATGTGCAAGGTTTATAGTGATTAAGCCCAAAATACAAGGTTAACGTCGATAATGTCATCTATATCAGGATAATAGGGTAATATCCTGATACCATAATTAAACTTCCCGGATCTTTGGGCTTTATATGAGCACTTGTACTTCAGAATGTTTTCCTTTTCTGTGTCGAGCTGCATCGTTACATACTCAATATTTTCAAACTGTGCTTCAAGGCTACCGGAAAAGGTTATAGACTCTTCTTCTTTGTTCTGAGAAATCAATACTTCGGCCTTTATTTCCTTCTTGTCTACTTTGCCTTTATTCACTTCCACATAAATCGTAAGCTCGTCTCCCACATTGAGAATATCACCGTCGATTCCCTCTATGGCAATATGATGGATATGAATACTAGTGAAACGTGTGCTGATAGATTTTTTCCATTCGGTAAATTCACGCGCTTTGGAGAAATTATTTTCGGTTACAGCCAGATAGCGTTTGGCTGTTGGAATATACATTGATTCCACATATTCTTTTAACATACGGTGAGTATTGTAGTGTGAGATTATTGAAGTCATCGAGGACTTGCTTTTTTTAATCCATTTCTCAGGTACTCCTCGTGTGTTGCGGGTGTAATACATGGGAATAACTTCATTTTCCAAAATCTCATACAAAGCATCACAATCCGCCAGATCCTGTGTTTCCGGATTTTTATATTCGGTTCTTTCTCCTATGGCCCAACCGTTGGTCTCGTCATATGCTTCATCCCACCAACCGTCAAGCACACTTACATTGAGCACTCCGTTCATGCCCGCCTTTTGCCCGCTGGTACCGCTTGCTTCCAAAGGACGTCTGGGATTATTAAGCCATACGTCTACTCCGGAGATCATGCGCCGGGCCAGACGCATATCATAGCCCTCCACAAAGATAATCTTGCCTAAAAACTCTTCTTGTTTTGAAAGCTGTACAATTTCTTTAATAAGCTCAGAGGCCGCCTTATCATTAGGATGAGCTTTACCCGCAAAAATAAACTGTACCGGATACTTAGGATTGAGAACGAGCTTTTTAAAGCGATCAATATTTTTTAACAGTAACGTTGCCCTTTTATAAGTAGCAAAGCGGCGGGCAAATCCGATTGTAAGAGTCCCTGGAGAAAGCACGCTCAAGAATTTATCCACAAGAGCGGGATCTTCGCCTTCCCTTATCCAATTGAGGGATACCTTTTCTTTAATATAATTAAACAGCTTATTTTTAAGTTCCACATGTGTCTGCCATAATATTTCATTGGGGATTTTAGCTATTTTCTTCCACTCTTCGTTTTTCAAAAGATCGCCGTCAAGATTGAGCGAACAGTATTTGGTGATAAGCTTTTTCATTTCACTGGTAATCCACGTTGCGGCATGCACACCATTCGTTATATGTGAAATTGGCACTTCTTCAGTCATAAATCCGGACCAAATGCCGGACCACATCTTCCGCGATATTACACCGTGAACTTTACTTACTCCGTTGCGTTTATAGGTATTTTTCAGAGCTAGCGCGGTCATTTCATACGGGCCCGTATCGGTAATGCTCTTATGCCCCAACTCGTAAATTTCCTGCCAGCTTATACCATGGCTCTCCACATAATTTTTTAAATAGTTTTCTACCAGATGGGCATCAAATACTTCATTTCCTGCCGGTACCGGGGTATGAGTTGTAAAGACAGTACTTGCCTTGATGACTTCTTTGGCAGCCTGAAGGTTAAGGTTATAGCTGCTGGTAAGATTAATCAGGCGTTCGATAATCAAAAATGCGGAGTGCCCCTCATTGAGGTGGTAGACAAGGGGTTTGATATTCAATTTATCTAATAAGCGTATTCCACCGATCCCTAAGAGGATCTCCTGTTCAATACGCACCTGCTTTCCTCCTCCGTAAAGTTTTGCTGTAATGGCGCGATCGGCGGCACTGTTCTCCTGAATATCCGTATCGAAAAGATAGATGGAGATTCTACCTACTTTGATTTCCCATACTCTGGCATGAATCTTGCGGCCGGGAAGTTCAACTGAGACAATAACGCGTTCACCGGCTTTATGCAGTTCTTGTAAAGGCATACGAGAAAAATCGTTAAAAAAGTATTCTACTCTTTGGTCTCCCTGTTTAGAAATACCCTGTTTAAAATAACCATTCTTATAAAGAAGACCGATTCCAATAAAATTAAGGTTCAAATCTGATGCGGATTTTATATGATCACCGGAAAGTATACCCAAACCTCCCGAGTAAATGGGAAGGCATTCGTGAAGACCGTATTCCATGGAAAAGTAAACAATGGGGTGACCTTTTGAAAATATGTTCAGGCCATCTAAAACTGTTTTGTTTTCCTGGCAGTAACTTTCAAACTTAGTAGTAATATTTTTATACTGCGCCAGATAATGATCATTTTCAGCCAGTTCATGCAGACGCTGAGGATTAATAGTTTCAAGCAGAGCGACCGGATTATTACCTACTTTTTCAAAAAGCAGTGCGTCAATCAAACTGAAGATTTCCTGTGATTCGAGATTCCAGCTCCACCACAGGTTGTAAGCTAATTCACGAAGTTTCGAGAGTGATTCGGGGATGGATGCTTTTACGGAAAACTGTCTGAAACGCGGACGTTGACTGTCGGCCCCTCTGTATTCCAGCCCTTCGAACTGCACTATCTTTTCTTTACGCTGGCCCTGCGAACGGTTGCGGCACTGTTTGGAGGCAATTTCAAAAGCAGCTAAATAATGGTTAAAGAATATCTGCCAGTCCGCCAGCAGTGCTGTTTGCCTGACATCCGCTTTAAGGGCTTTGTTTTTATCCAGGCGATTATTTACGAAATGAGTTATATGACTTTTTAATTCCAATACTGCATCATGATATTCTCTGTTAAAGCGATGGATAATCTTTATGCCATCGGATTCACGACCTGCCGAAATTATCCATCTGCCGAAACCGGCAATATCCGTACTCACTGTGGGGATAGAGTAGGTAATGCTTTCGAGAGGGGTGTATCCCCATGGTTCATAATATGACGGATAAATGGTAAGGTCGCATCCTGAAAGTGCCTCGTAATAGTCTAAATTAAAAATACCATCATGACCGTTCAAATATACAGGTACAAAAATAATATTTATCTGGTCCTGCGGATTATTTTGAAAATTATGACGTTTGCAGGTATTTACAATCGGATCATGGTTGGGTTCCCAAAGCGGATGAGTAGAAATTTGGGAATACACCGTGTATTGCTCAAGTTTCTTGGTAGTGGAAAGCTTTTCGTGTGACATATCAACAGCACCGGTAAGGATAAAAAGATAGACCAAGAGCTGTCTGTTTGAAGCGAGTTCTTGTTGTTTGTTAAGCTGGCCTAAGGCATCAAGTAAAAGGTTTATACCCTTGTTATGGAATTCGTATCTCCCTGATGTGGAAATGATAACGGTTTCGGAAGGAGAGAACTCCTTATGGAGGAATTTACTTGCAAAATTAATAAGTTTTTGCCTGTTGTCTTGAAAATATTCTTTTTTTTGATCATAGGCAGGGACTTGGTGCACAGAAAATCCGTTGGGAAGTATAATATCGGGTTCGATGCCCAACAGATGTTTGGCTTCGATAGCTGTAATCTCACTTACCGTAGTAAAACAGTCCGCTTCTCTGGCCGTCGCCTTTTCAATTGAGTGTTTGGCCAATACATGAAAGCGAGTTGCTTCACTATGCGGATCAATGTCCGCCAAAACTTTATATATTTCCATACCATTTCCTGAGAGGGCTCTGCCCAAGACAGTGGCATGGGTTGTGAAAATCGTAGAGATATGAGGAGTTCTCTTTTTAATATAGAGCAGACCTGCCCCACATATCCACTCATGAAATTGGGCAAATATTGAATAATCGGAATACAGATTGCTTAAGGCTTCAATTACTTTTCCGGCCATGGTGGAAAATATTACGGGTTCGATATAGTCCCACCCGCCAGCCATGGAGTCTACACTATAATCTTCCCACAATTGATACAAAAGCTTGTTTTGATCCAGAGTATTTTCATAACCGACCAGAATGACAAGTGGTTTTTCTTCCGAATTCCACCTGCCTACTTTGGTTGTAAAGCCCATCTTTAAAAGCTCGGATCTAATATTCTGTACCTGTTTATCGTCTGCTTCAATTATCTCCGGATTATTTTCAAAGAGCGGCCCTATAAGCAGATAATTGTCTTCAAACTTGTTTTTAACTTCCTTGATTTTACTTTTTATTACAGTATAGATGCCCCCTACTTTATTACACACTTCCCATGAGACTTCGAATAGTAATTTAGCTTTGGCCATGTGCTATTCCTCTTTTTTTCTTTTTGCTGTGTTGCCTGTGTATTATGGTCTCGTTTAAATCATTAAGTACATTCATGTATACGATATAGGCGTCATAAGGAGTTTCATACGGGTTGAAGTATTTGTGCACATCACCGTCCGAAAACCACTTGGTACACATATAATAAAAATGATCGGAAGTAAGCAGTTTATGCCACACAGCAATAAGATCCTTATCACCCGTATTCATTACCTTTTTTTCCAATGCATACACAGCTTCGATGCTTGAGTTTTGCAGTGGATTTCCCAGCCAGGCCGTCAGGTCGCGCTCAATATCTGCCCACGATACAAAATAGGGCACATCTATTTGGGCAACCGGTGTATAATAGTCTTGAGCCTGGTCCGGATTTATGAATTGAAAATCCGGATGTTTAAAGATTTCTTCCGGTAGTTTCCTGAAAAAATTAAAAATACCGGTATCCTGCCATTGATGTTCGCCAAAGGTTTCATAATCCATAAACAGATTGATAATCTCACCATTACCCGCTATGTTGTGCAGCCATGAAGCATACTTTTCTGCGGTGAGAGGAAATTCCTCCCAGCCGCGGTTGGAAAAACGAAAAGCAATATCATCGGAGAGCTTGTAATTTTTCAAAAGCACATTTATTTTATAACAACCCGCAGGTTGATAGAGATAATTAGGGCTGCGCCAGCCCAAAATATGATCAGCACCTTCCGCTAAAATTGTTGTATACCCCATATCCTCAATGAAGCGGGCTAATTCATTATTATATATGAGCTCCGTATTTCTAAATGTTTTTGCATTTTGATTGAACAGTTCTTTTATAAGCCGTTTATGCTTTAAGACCTGCTTTTTGAAATTAGATTTAGAAAATAAAAACGCTAATGAGTGATAATAGGTTTCGTTGATAAACTCAACACAACCCGTGTCCGCCAATTCCTTAAACAGCTCTAATACATCGGGATTGTATTTTTTAAACTGTTCTACGGCAATTCCTGTTAAAGAGAAAGCCACTTTGAACCTGCCGCTATATTTATTTATAAGTTCGAGCAGCAGCCGGTTCATGGGGACATAACATTTTTCACTTACTTTATTTAAGATAGCTCGATTTGAGTCTTCATCCTCATAAAAGTGATTTGCCCCGATATCAAAGAAGGAATAATTTTTTTTTAAGCGAAACGGTTGGTGAACTTGAAAGTAAAAACAGATTGAGATCATCCAATGTGCTCCTCTTTAACTATGGGAAAACGAGATTGCATGATAAAGATTCTTTAATTTATATCCTGCGTTATTCCAGTGAATATTTTTCAATTCATGTTGACATTTATCCACAATCTCTTTAGCCAACTTTTCATCTTGTAAGAGATTAATTATTACCGAGGCAAGCTTTTCTACATCCCAGAAGTCAACTTGAATGGCATCTTTTAATACCTCGGAAACACCGGATTGTTTGGAGAGGATGATAGGTACGTCATAGAGCAGTGCTTCAAAAGCAGTGATACCAAAGGGCTCGGAAACCGAGGGCATAACATAGAGATCGCTCATGGCATACATTTTTTCCACTTCAACGCGGTTTAAAAAGCCCGTGAAGTGAAATTTATCGGTAATTTTTAAGGTTGCGGCCCGTGATATGAGCTTAGGCATCATATCACCGCTGCCGGCCATAATGAAACGTACGTTTTTTATTTTTTTTAGTACCAGTTTGGCGGCTTCTATGAAATAATCCGGTCCCTTTTGCATGGTAATGCGGCCTAAAAACAGCACATATTTATCCTTGAGGTTTTTTTGAATGCCGAAACGTTCTATCTGTTTCTGTTTTTCAACTGCGTTGTGTACCACAACTATTTTATGAGGATCAATAGCGTAGTGGGAAATAATTGCATTTTTCGTATAGTAGCTTACCGCCACGATTTTATCAGCCTGCTCCATGCCGAATTTCTCAATATTAAATACATTGTGGTTTATATTTTCACCGCTGCGATCATATTCAGTAGCATGGATATGAAGAATAAGGGGTTTCCCGCTTATTCTTTTTGCCGCAACCCCGGCCAGTATAGAAACCCAGTCGTGCGCGTGTATAATATCAAAATCTTTTAAAGTACCCATATACTCACCGGTAATGCTGTAACGAAACACTTCGTTCATTAGATCTTTTCCGTAATTTCCGCTGAAGGCCATTACGGAACTGCCGTGCGTTCCGGCTTCCTGATTCATAAGATGCTGATACTTATTAAAAAACTCGACAGCGCTCGATTGCGTATAATATGGTGAGATGCTGTTTGCGAGCATTTCCTTGCCGGTCTTAAATGAAAAACTCGATTCTAAAAGCGATCTGTAATGTTCAGTAAGTTCAACCTCGTCTGCGGCTACTATTTCGATTTGGTTCTCAGCATAAATACCTCGCTTGGTGGGAAGAACAAGACGAATCTCAACATCGTTATTTATAAGGCCTCTGGTAATTCCGTAGCAAGCCATACCCAGACCGCCGCTGATAAAGGGAGGAAACTCCCAGCCGAACATTAATACTTTCATAAATAAAACCTCCTAATTTTTTGGTTCGCCGCAAGGGAAGTAAATAAAAAAGAATGTATTCTTTTACATTGAATTATATTATACAATCCAAATAAAGCAAATTTTTTTCTCACTTCTTTTTAATAGAATCCAAAACCCGGATTACTTCGGCCATACTCCATGCTTGCGCAATACAGCCTTTGGCTGTATGGGCCGGATTGGGAGTAAAGATTTCTGAAATATGAAATAAACCGTTTTCCTGCAGATGCGAGCTCCACAGTTCTTTAAAATGAGAGAGAAAATATGAGTTTACCTCGTTTTTATCGTCTAGCGTTTTACTGCAGGCATCATAGAAAATACCGATCAGCCACGGCCAGACCATGCCCTGATGATAAGCCGCGTCACGTTTGTTCTGATCTCCGGAGTAATCTGCTTTATAGAGGGAATTTTGAGGAGAGAGTGTACGCAGGCCATAGGGAGTAACCAGATGAAGCTTTATGGTATTTATCATTTTATTGGCTTTTTCTTTACTTATACACATAAATGGCAATCCAATGGCAAAGAGCTGGTTAGGACGAATGTGGGCTTCCACGTCATGTTCATTTCTGTACACATCTATGAGGCATTGCAGCTTCTGGCTCCAAAAAAGTCTTTCAAAATGATCTTCAAAGTTTTGTTTTGCCTTAAGGATGAGCTGTTTATGGGCCGGAGATAATTCCTCCGAAAAATCATTAAGCATAAAGCTGAGAGCGTTATACCAGAGCGCATTTATTTCTACTGCTGCACCGTGGCGCGGTGTTACGGGCACACCGTCGGCTATGGCATCCATCCACGTGAGTTGGCTGTGGGGCGTCCCCGCAGAGATGAGTCCGTTTTGTTCCACTTTCGAGATCCCTGTTTCATTGCGGATAAAACATGTTATAATTTCCGTCATTGGTTTTAACAGGTGTGCATTCACCTGGTTTTTATCCCCTGTATATTCTAGATATTTTTGCACGGCCCAGAAAAAAAGCAGCGACGTATCGATAGAGTTATACGCATGATTTTCATCAGCGGAAATTACATTAGGCAGCAGACCGTGCTTTTTATAGTTTACATATCTTTTTAGAATTGCCAAAGCAGTCTTTTTATCATTGCGACAGAGTGTCATGCCCGGCAGTGACAACATGGTATCGCGGCCCCACTCTCCGAACCAATGATAACCTGCGATAATTCCACTATGTTTTTCAGTAAGGTAATGTTCGGCATGAACTTTTAGCGAGTGAAGCGGCTCCTGGTCTTTAGCCAAGCGAGAGTATGCTTTATTAATACGCTCAAGTTCGTGAGACCATTCTGAGGTAATTGTTGATGATATTTTATCTATTGAGGCACGAATTATGATATGCTCGCCCTGTTTTAACTTTGCTTCAAAAACTCCGGGGGTAAATAAATTTTCTTTAAAATCATAACCGCGATTTTTTTCTTCAATGTATTCAAAGTTTTTCCACCAACCGGGAGAAGGGTAAAAAACGGAGCGGCGCGATGTCTGAATATAGAGAGGCGGCAGGTTGGGATAAGGATCAATTTTAAATCCATTCTCTTCAAAGAAGGTGCGCGGTCTGATCTCAGTATTTTCAGACACCAGTTCATGTATCTTTCGATAGGCAATAAAAGGAATAAACTTTAAGAGCACCGGTTTTTTAGAGGCAATGAGATCATAACGTATAAGAACGGTTGGTTGGAAGCGCGGCATGGCGATAGACTTTGTAAGCAGGAGGTCTCCCAGTTTATAACTGGTAACTGGAATATATTCCATATCAAAGCGAGTAATATATTGATGTCCGGTGGGAGAAAAAACACCGGGAAATTTATTAGTGGAAAGTCTATGTTCCTTTTTATCAAACACAAGGGTACACTCCAATTTGGAGAGCAGCAGATACGTCGCATTCAGTTTTTCCAGAGGAACTGCCAATAATCCATGATATTTGCGAGTATGACAGTCGAGGACAGAGCTTGAAGCATACGCTCCGTTACCGTTTGTGAGCAGGTACTCCTTGGTAAGTGATTGGTTAAGGTTAAGGATAAAATCACGATCAAAGGAAATCTTCACTTTTTTTCTCCTTTTTATTTAATTAAAACACTTCTTCAAGTACATAAAAATAATAAGCATCGGTACCGAATACCAGCCATTTTCCCGCGCTGATCGGTGCACTTAAAATAGCACCGCTGGTTTCCATCTCCCACATAAAGTTTCCGTTAGCTGCAGAAAGACAGATCAGGCGTGGAGGAGTGCCCTGCTCATCGCCGAGCATACCGAAATATACTCTGTCGCCTGCTACCAAGGGTGCGCTGCTCGTAGGTTGCTTTAATTTAGTTTGCCAGGCCATTTTGCCGGGATCTGCATAAAATGCCCTCACAACAGTATCGCCGCTGGTGTAAATAACCAGATTATTCCAAACAGCAGGTGCCATATAATCAAGAAGTTCAATGTTGCGATAAAAAATATCGAATGCATAAAGTTCCGTGTTTTTTTCTAAAAATGACTTTTTTATTATTTCCCAAACAGGCTGTCCCGTAAGTTTATCAAGGGCATAGTAATTATAGGTTAATTCGTAAAAACCATAGGTGCAGATCGCATAGTAAAGTTTATCACCGGAAACAGCGGGAAAGGAAAACCACATCGGATCATGGCCCTCGGTTTCAATCACCCATAAGTGGATTCTATTTTTTATATCAAATGCTCCGAAGCTGTGTGGACTTTCGATCGGCCCGGGCGCAAAGTACATCACATCATCGTCTACTTGGAAGCTGTAATAGGTCCAAACCGGATTGGGCATGGAGAACTGGAGCGTTCCGTCTAGGTTAAGAAAAAAAGAAGATCCGCCTTCACTGCAAAACACAATATAGTCCTTATATCTGGTAACAGTGGATAATACCTTGGAACCTGCGTCAAAAGACCATTTTTGCTTGCCATCCTGCAAAGCTACGGCATACACCTTGCCGTCATTGGAGCCGAAGTATACGGTATCATCATCCACATATGGTGTTGAGTTTATTTCTCCATTAGTTTTAAAAATCCAGCGCATATAACCGGTAGCAAGATCAAAGGCATAGAAATTACCGTCTACAGCTCCGAAATAAATGGTATCATCTTTTAAAAGCGGTGAATTAAATGAGGTAGCCCTTTCCTCGTTTGCCTGTATCTGTATTTTCCAGCGTACAGCCAGAGGTGGAGTAAGGTTATTGGGCGTGCTGCCCTGCCCCTGGTTATTGCGAAACATAATCCAATCAGCCTGCTGCTCACAACTCAAGCTGAAAGCAAAAGTGTATAAGATGATGATTGCATATAAAAATGAAAAAATTAAATCCCTGTTTTTTTTTACCATTTATAAAACAGACCTCGCAAACTGAACCAGCTTTTAAAAGTACTTCCCGCACTTTGCTTCGTAATATGCTGAATGATGTTTTTGTAAGCTTGTTCGACTTCGAGCCAAAGCTCTTGCGCCAGTTTTTGTTCAAGATTGTTCCGATAGCGAAGTGTTGTGTACGCATGGGCAAATTTTTTAATCTCGGGATAGTGATCGGCATATTCTTTAATTGTCTGGTGAGGCTTTTTAAGCGTGTAACCTCTGAAAGCCAGCCGCATAAGCAGTAATATATAAAGCGCGTGCAGCCCGCGGGGATCCCTCTTTCTGCTGCGGATGGTATAATAGACAATTAAATAAAAGCGGTACACATAAATGCTTATGAATATAATTATAAAAACCGCACAGATAATGATACCTATACGAAACAGAGTAAAAAGCGGATTCCCTTGGGATGCATCCTGCTGTTGATACCCGCCTTCATCATAGGGAATTACTACTTGCCAGTCGTTCGGGTCCTGACCCATAGGCGGAGGAATAGCGTATTGAGTTGTTTCTATATCTATCCAGCCATATACCGGCAAAAAAATCTGTGCCCATGAATGTCTGTGTGACGTTGTTACCAGGTAAATGTCATTTGCTGAAAAATCATTTAGAATAGCAAGCTGCTTTTTTAAAACCATCACTCCCTGTCTGTGAGCGGGGGTCTGTAATTTTTTAGATACCAAATAACCGGTAACAATCCGTGTCGGAATCCCAAGCATTCTGGCCAAAAGGGCAAAAGCATGAGAAAACTCCGTACAATCTCCGCTCAGAGTTTCAAAGAGGAAGTTTTCAATTGCCGCAACCGATGAGTCTTCGGTAAATCCGGTTTCATAGCGATAAATACGGAAGTATTGTAACAGCAGTATTATTTTGGCATAAGGCCCCGGATTTTTCCGCCTGATATCTTCCACTAACTGTTCAAGATCCTGCTTAAGCGGTTGTGCTATGTCGAGGGCCAGATAAGGTGCAAGTTCTTGCTTTTGACTCGCTGTAAATTCCGGAATCTCTAAAAGCACAGCAGCCTGAGCCTGGTTTAAGCCGGAAACCGAGTAAGAACTATAACGGAATGGCTGTGAGTCTTGCGTAAGCGAAGTGGGTTCTATGGATAACGGCATGTAGGCCGTATAGCGCTCTGCGCTGATAGAAAAATATTGTACTTCAAAGGCTTTTCGAATTTCTTTATACCGGTCCTGTGTGGGCCACTCCCATGTCTGAATCAGGTGTCTGTATTTTAAACCATTGAGTTCGCTGTCTTCCAATGAGGTGTCTTGTGTGACAATAAATCCTTGCTTCGGATCAAACTCGCTCAGATAGCTTCCCGCAGCATAGAGGGGATCGGCTTTTGTGATTACCAGCATGGTAGCATACTGCTTATTTTTCTTTTTACTTATTGAGTTCCATCTTTCTTTGGGTACACCTTCCAGTCTGTTGCCGCCTTTTTGCTGCCTGCCATTTTTAGGTACACCTCCGTTTTCCGACAGATCTGCCTCTTCACCGAGCGGCTTTGACTCCGGTTCCTCGCCCAATTCGTTTAACACTACCCCGTGGGAGATAAAATCGGGTGGCAGGAACGCTACAATTAACAAAACAAGCATTATGCTTATTCCGACAAGGATTCCCAGCTCCTTGTGTCTCTTTTTAGCAAACTGTTCCGAAAAAGCAGTTAAATATATAATAAGTGCGTGTAAACAGAAGGCACAAACTGTCACAATCATAATAATTTGCGTAAAACCATGGCTAAGTTCTGCAATATCCTCCGATGCACGAGAGAAAGTGAGCAGTCGAAAATAAATAATACTGAAATAAAAAAGCTCAGGGATCGCAAATATTTTTGCCCGTCCTTTGGTTTTAAACAATAAAACGGTGGAGAGAAAGGCTAGCAATCCTCCTGCTGTAAAGAGGAGTGCCGAAATGCTTATCCCTGCTATAAATAAGGAGAACAGCCCGCTAAATATACCGGCAGATAGAAGCCAGCTTTTAAGAGATATGCGTGGAGGCGCCAGAAAATATGCAATGACCATCTCACCGGGAATTATAAGAAACCAAAAAAACCATCCCAATGTATCATAGGGGACAACAATTGCAGGATGAAATAACGGTAATATAATAATTGAAAAAAACACTAAAAGGCGGGCAAAAAATAGCGATGTGAGTTTTACTTCTCTTTTCATAATAATTTCGTAGTTATCTGCTTTTCATGTACACTCAAAGAATCTGTTTGCAGCAAAGCAACAGTTTTAAGCTGTTTTTCTCTGTGTAAGATCCAAAAGCCCGGCAGCGAAGAATTAAGCAGCGGTCGCAGCAACAGAAAGGTAGTATCCCGCACCTGTTTATCGGCAGTTTTTGGGGCGGGTCCTGCTGTAGTTCGACAAATCTGTATTCGCGATTGACTTAAATCCGCGACAAGCCTGTGTAATTGGGTGTCAAATGGAGTTGAAAAAATAAAGACCTCGCCCGGATGAGGAATAGGCGAATGGTTGTTGAAATTATGGTAGGCAAGAGTACTCAGGGATACACTCAGACGCTCAATGTCTTCCCCGGTTTCGATGATTATTTTATCCTGATTGGTTATGATTTCAAAGTTATAATCAGGATATGCCACTTTAACGGCTTTGATAAAAGAAAGCAGCCAGCCTTTTATAACATTAAGGTGTACAATAGACTCTATAGACTCCCGTTTTGGATTACGGAAGTTTCTGAAAAAAATCGTTAAGATACGAGTCTTTTCTTGGGTAATATGTGGGACTTTGGTAATAAGATGAGCAAGCCGCTCCGATGCTTTCCAATTTATATCGCGTAATTTATCTCCTGCCATATATTCCCGCTGGTAATAGCGCTCTTCACTTGTATCTTTTTTTCTGATGGTATCTTCCAGGCCATTCATAGTTAATAAGGGGGACTCTTCTCCCCACTGCATTAATGGAGGGCGAACAATAAGTGTTCTCCGCATTGTGTTTGTAAAACGTGCTTGGGAGAGACCAAAAATGTCCTTGATAAGCAAATAAGCGGACGCCTGGAAAGAACCACAGAGAGGGAAGTAGAGTGAGAGCTCCAGTTTTTCCGCATGCGCTGTGGAGAATTCCCTGTAAAATAAAAATGATTCCTTTGCTGCCACATAAAAACGCCCCTTCAAGCGGAAATGGAGACAAAAAAAAGGTAAAATCTTTAATCCTTCACAGTAAATAACATGTTGTTGATCTTCTACTCCTGCATAAAGTGCCTCCGTGCTGTCCCATTCGCAGGGCAGCTCTTTAGAGTTCACCGCCTGAATACGGGAGAGTAAAGCTGCGGTTAGCAAGAGGATAATGGCAGAAACAGCCAGTACAAAACTGTAAGGATTTAGATTTATAAAGGCATCTCCAAACAGCAACACGGTACATATCAACAGTACTGTACCCGTTATGGTAAATGGATAGAAAGAAAGAAATCGTTTCGCAAGTTGTAAAAAAATGTTATGCCTCTGCATCTCAGCCTTTGGGTTTGTTCAAAAAATGTTTACGGAAGGCATCTACGGGAATTGTTTTGACAATGTCTGTGAGCACCTTTGCGGATGATTGGGAAGGATCCTTCATAACCAGTCGATGGGCAACAGCGTTAATAAAGAGTTCTTGAACATAATCCATAGTTACGAAACTTTCCCCGCGAATCAATGCCAGAGCTCTGGCCAAGCGCGACACCTTTACCCCGGTACGGGGGCTGGCGCCCATAACGATTTCCGGGTGAACACGTGTTTTCTTAACACAGGCAACAATATAGTCAATAATATCCGGGTGTATTTCAATGTTATCGACTAGGGACTGCCATTCGAGCAGTTCATCTGAGTCCATTACCGGAGAGAAATCCTTCCATCCGTCGAGTCTTCCGTGCTGTTTGATGATTTCGGCTTCATCGGCCGCCCCGGGAAACCCGATTGATAATTGCAGCATAAACCTATCAAGTTGGGGGGCAGGCAACGGGAAAAGATGTGCACCCTTTAAATTCATAGTGGCAATAATAAAAAAAGGATCCGGCAAGGTATAGGTTTTATCTTCGATTGTTATTGTTTTCTCCTCCATAGCTTGAAAAAAACTTCCCTGGGTTTTAGGGGTAAGTAAATTTATTTCATCACAGAGTACAAAATGAGCAAAAAGTGGACCCTGCATAAAAATAAAGGCTTTACCGGAACTGTCAGGCCGGTTGTAACCCAAAATATCCTGGGGAAGAAGATCAACCGTACATTGAATTCGGCTGAAAGAGTCTACCTTTATCGTCTGCCCTTGGTGTTGTTTTGCCTTCCAGTTAATAGAACCTGCCAGTGCCCTGGCTAATGAGGTTTTTCCCACACCGTGCGAATCGGCGAGCAGCACATGACCCCCTGCTATTTTGGCTGCTAATAAATATTCAAGTTTAACGGTGTCAATATAAATTACTGATTTTATATTGTTGATAAGCTGGGAAATTTTTGTTTTTACTTGTACAGCTTTTGTACTGCTTAATATTCTAGTTTGTGGTGCCGGTCTATTCATATTAACTAATATAGATAGTTTTTAAAAAAAGGGCAAAAGAAATTTATTATACTTGAACTTAAAAGAGTTATTAGCCACAATGTAAGAGTGATCAGCGATTCTCATTTTGTACAATGTATGCTTGATAAGTCTTTAATTGCCATGATAAAGTGCTAATATAATCGTACAAAATGAGAATCGCCTGTGCCAATAGATTAAAAAGTCAATTCTCATTTGTTAAAATGAGAATTGCTGAAGAGTGGTGATACAAAAGACTATGATACGGAGAAATGTATGCAAAAGATGAAGTATCTCATAATGCTGACTCTGTTTTTTCTTCTTATAGCGTGCCCTGGTAGTGAAGAGAATCCCAAGCAAAAAGAGACAATAATCTATACGGGAAAAGCTCAACCTCGCTGGGTTAATGCAACCGCAGGTTTACGCATCAGAGATGAAGCCAATCTCGACGGCAATGTGATCGGTGCAATACCCTATGCTGAAAAAATAATGCTGCTTTATGAAGAAGAACAAATAGAGAGCATAGATAATAAAACAGGCAAATGGAGTAAAATACGCTGGCAGGAGAAAGAAGGTTGGGTGTTCGGCGGGTTTTTACAAAAAGAAGAGATTGTGATAACTGATATGGCAGAACCGAAAATGCAGCTTTCCGGTAGATATGATTTAGTTGACGATCCCTATCATGCTCAATATATAGATTTTAAAAATGATAGTACATGCATTTATATACTCAATTTCTGTCAAGGGTTCGGTGAAGTAGCCGGTACATATAAAATTGAAGAGGATTATGTGGTTATTCATGATATTGAATTAAGATGTAAAATACTTTCGCCATATGAACTGGAGATAGTTGAAAACGCGGAAGTTTTTTCCTGTTATAATTTGGAAAATGGAACTCGCTTGGTTAAGAACAAATAATCGGAAAACAAGTATATATCGCTCTTAATGTGCTAATGGGAAGAGTATGAAAAAAAAGGGTAGTCGCGTTAAAAAAATACCGACAGCTAAGGACTCTAAAGCTGCTGTGGGTACTGAAAGCAAAGAACAACCAGTTAAAACTGTTTTAATTGAAGTCGCCTGGGAAGTCTGCAACCAAATAGGAGGAATTTACACCGTTATCCGCTCAAAAATACCGGCTGTCATTGAACACTGGCAGGATAACTACTGTTTGGTGGGACCTTTTTTCCCGCATACAATGAGTGGAGAGTTTGAGGAAACAGAAGAACCGGACAGTCCTTTCTTTAAAGCCGTTGCTGATTTGAAAAAGCGTGGATTCGACGTACGTTTTGGGAGATGGTTGGTTACGGGAAGACCGCAGGTAGTCTTAATAAATCCGGTATCGCTTTTTAACCAATTGGCGGAAATTAAGGAATTGATGTGGAAGAAGCATGGTATTAACTGTTCTGCGGGAGGTGAGCTTCTTGAACATGCTATAACCTTCGGATTTATTCTTAAATCTTTTTTTCAAGCTTGCTGTGAAAATATACAAACAAAACATACCATTATCGCTCACTTTCATGAATGGCTAACAGCTGTCTGTATTCCCGAGCTGCGTCAAGAGCTCCTTCCTTTAGCCGTAGTGTTTACAACCCATGCTACTCTGCTCGGCCGCTATATAGCTCCGCATGATCCGGATTTTTACATTAAGCTTTCCACAATTGAGTGGCACAGCGAAGCACAGAAATATAATATTGAGGCTCAGGTGCAGATAGAAAGAGCAGCCAGTAAAGCTTGTCACTGTTTTACTACCGTAAGCCAAGTTACAACTCCCGAATGTCTTCATTTTCTGGGCAGAAAACCGGATTTTATTCTTCCCAATGGTTTGAATATTGAACGATTTGTGGCGCTGCATGAATTTCAAAATCTTCATCAGCAGTACAAGCAGATGATTCATCAGTTTGTTGTAGGCCATTTTTTCCCCAGTTACAGTTTTGATTTGGATAACACGCTGTATTTTTTTATTGCGGGCCGCTTTGAATACCGTAACAAAGGATTTGATCTTACACTTGAGGCGTTGAAACAGCTTAATCTACGGCTTAAAAAAGGTTCTCTTCCGGTTACAGTGGTGATGTTTTTTATCAGTAAACGTCCTTATCATACAATTAATCCCATTGTCCTCCACTCTCAGATTTTAACAGAGGAAATCCGTAATACCTGTAATTCAATTCTTGAGCAGATTGATAAGCGTTTGTTTTTTGCGGTAACGGAAAGTTCCGAGCAAAAACTTCCCCCGCTTAATGATTTTGTAGATGATTATTGGAAACTGCGTTTACGCCGTACTCTCTACTCGTGGAAAACCGAAAGGCTTCCGATTGTGGTGACTCACAATTTGCAGGATGATTCAAACGACGAGATACTTTCGTTTTTACGTTCTGCTCAGTTAGTCAATAAAATATCCGACAGGGTGAAGATCATCTACCATCCGGATTTTATATCCGCAGTTAATCCGCTTATCAGTATGGATTACGGACAGTTTGTGCGGGGCTGTCATCTGGGTATTTTCCCCAGCTTCTATGAACCGTGGGGTTATACTCCTATGGAGTGTGTTGCTAACGGAATACCAACCATTACTTCGGATTTATCCGGATTTGGTGATTATGTGCAGCGGAGTATACCTGATCATGAGGCGGATGGAATTTGGGTGGTTAAGCGACGTGGTAGAAGCTATAAAGAATCGGTTGAAGAACTTGCCTCGTATCTTTACACAATCTGTACACATACCCGAAGAGAACGCATTACCCTCAGAAACGCTGTTGAAGGACGATCATCACACTTTGATTGGCATAATCTTATAGGTAATTATCTTGAGGCTTATAATTATGCCAAAAAGGTCTTACATTCTGCCGGCTGATTTTAAATTTATATCCTGCCTTTTTTTTACTACTGCTACAGTTTGGAAAAGCGTATGCTTTGGACTATTTCTTCAATAATATCTTTGTACTCTTCTTTTGCTACCGGTGGGTGATAAATACAACCAATCACATATACCAAATCATTATCTATAAGCAAATAAAAAACCGCATCACAGTCATCGCCTTTTTCATAGAATTCCGCAACAAGCCATTGCCTTCCCTGCCACTCTATGTTCTTTATGGATTTTTCCTCAATTGTATCATTATTTCCCTTGAGTGCTTCCCAAACATCTAAATTAGATTGGGGTATTTTTTCTAAAGCCATATCAGCAACAGGTGAGATAAATAGGGCAATTCCTACGCCTTGTTCTTTGAAATCGAAAAAATCAGGTATGGATGAGAGGATTATCCCCAGTTCGATTTCTTGTATTGACCACTCTTTGGGGTAGGAAAGCGAAAACCCCAGTTCTTCATTTTTATAAACCGTAGACTCGCCTGCGGAAAGAGTAGCTGCTGTAAAACAGAGTGCAATGATGCATAGTAATAATTTATTAACATGGTATTTCATCATAGTACCTTTCATTTAAATTGTTTATAAGATAATATAGCACAATTTTTTAATAAAGCCATAAAATGCGACAATTATAATTCAACCGTATATATGTTGGTAAAAGATAATTTATTTGCTTATAAACGCGCGTTCTACAGCCCAGATACTTAAAGGGCGCATATAAATAGCTGCTCTATAATCCCCGTTCTTAATGTAGCTTTCCGGAGTTCGAAACCAATAACCCCGATTATACACTACATTGTAAATTCCCCAGGCGGTTCTCCATGCCTCTTCCTGCATTCCTCTATGAAGCATTAAAGCGGCCAGCGCGTATGTTGTTCCGGTCCACACTTCCTGTGATTGTTCACAGGAGGTATCTACCGTTCCGTCCGGACGCATACCGTTAACCGCTCCCATTGTACCATTTTCAAATCCCATTACATTATGCTTATATATTGTACGCAGTGCGGATTCTATATGCGCAGCATCGGTTATCGGATCGAGCCCTGTAACCTCGGCGTACCATTGTCCTGCTAACTGGTCGGCCATAATACTGTCATGGTAAATACTGCTGCTGTTATCAAAATTAAAATATGTTCCGTTCCAGAGGATCTCTTTAAATGCTTTTCGGCTCTCGGCAAGCCACCCAGTGTACAGCTTAACATTATCAGTATCACCTGTAAGACTGCCCATTTCAATAGCCGCTTCTAATGCCGCGATCCATAAACCGCCTGTATATGCGCTGTCGCCTGTCATGGTCCAGTTATCATAGGTTTGATCCGGCAGACCGGCATGATCGGGAAGATGGTTGCCGTTTCTATCGAATTTATGGAGATAATCCAGCGAAGCTATCACAGCAGGCCAGCAGTATTCAATCAGAGACCGGTCTTGCGTGAAACTATAGTCTCTATAAACCTGGAGTACGAATTTGCTGTTTAAATCTTTCCATATATTAATATCACGCCAGGAATAGGCGTTAATCATAAGCCAGGGATCTTCACCCGGTGATCCAAGATCATGAGGAATGGCACCACGGATTTTTCGGATGGCAGATTTTTTGGTAGATTCGACTGTGAACATTGTCTTGTCTTCAAATTGAACGGTGTCCGCAAAATCCCTTATTATACTTTTTTCGATTTCCGGCCACAGCATGGCCAGGGCAAATGAGGCATAAAAGTGAACGTCAAACGTGTTATAAAATGGATAATCGAAGGTTTCTAAATAGCAGAACTTTCCTATTACTTGCACAGCAGGACCGGTTTTAACCTGCCCGTTCTCCCATGCGGAGCCGCCGTCAGCAAGAAAGTATAATTCATTAAACAACGCGCATTTGAACCAATCCGGGCGCTCTGAACTGTTCAGTATGGGAGACTGCCATTCATCAATAGCTTCTTCCCATTGCGGATAATGCTCTAAGGCTTCAATCGCTATTTTATCCGCAGCCTGACCGCTTGTTCCATAAAAGCGCGTATAACGTTTATACCATTGTGTGCCGGAGTTGAATTCCATGATGGGAAAATCCCAGGCAAGGGTAAAAGTTATTTTTTTTGATTCATTGGGCCCCAGAGTTATTGTCACTACCAATGCAGCAGCGATCTGTTCTCCTGGTGCTGAGGGTTTATTATTATTTATGTTTTCCAACACGCCGTCATCTGCAAAATCATTCCAGAGATCTCTATCCTCTTTTGCGTCAAAACGAGTTCGGTAAGAAATAGTACTGCCCGGTTCCTGTTTTGTCATTATGGCAAAAGATCCGTCCCATTCATTATATGCGGAACTCCTTTTTTTTGTTAATACAATACCCCTATAGTTGGCCTCTTCAATAAACTTGTTATAGTTTCCGCCATCAATATCTTTATTCCATTCGAAGCCCACAAGATTCTGCCAAGAAAACATCACACTTGCGGTTACTTCTTGCTGCGAAGGATTTTTCATCTCCCATTCAAAAACAGCGACAGGATAGCTGGTCTCTTTATAATTATGTGGTATAAAAGGAGAAAATTGTTTTTGGACTAATTGTATGGGAAGTTTATTCCAATGATATACAAACCAGGATTTAGGATAGAGAGCATAATAAGTACCGGCTTGTGCGGGCATATCCCAGTTCCATGCGGAGAGGTCAAATGGTTTATATGGTGAAAGAACATGCGCCTGTTTTGTACTGCCATCATCCGTATAGAGAGAAAACTGACATGCGGGAACCGGTTTGTAGGTATGGGATCCGATATCCAAATGCCACCTTGAGAAATCACCCCGATAGGACCTCCCGATTGAACCTGCGCCGATTCCTCCCAGCGGTGCTCCCGCCCAGACCGGATCGTCAACAACATGCCAGGTGTAAGGTTTACCAGCTTCTTCACAAGAGATACCCATACTGCGTGCCCACGCTGCTTCCGGAACAGAGTGAGGTCGATCCACAGCAAGAGCTTGCATGTCGGTACACGTTGTTATCCCTTCCACCTCATCGTATTTGGATCCACAGGAATAAATAAATATTATTGATGCAATTAAACAAAATGATAGATACGGCAGCTTTCTCATATTTTTCTCCTTCAGCGCGTATCATAAAAGAGACAGCAATCGATGTCAAGTTTTTTTGCTAAAAAATTAGCAAAAAAACTTGACTTGTTAATAGGAAATGTTTTAGGGGGAAAATAACTTTTTTGACTTATATTTCACATGTACTTTTGATAACTTATGCTTTAATTATCCATAAATTCTGAAAAGTATATACTACTTATTATTTCATCTACGATTTCTGCGTATTCTTCTTGAGCCTGCGGCGGATTGAAGATGGATCCTACTATATAGACTGTGTTCTCGTGCAATAGCATATGAAAGTGCGCCTCTATATTGTCGTTAGTATCAACAAACTCCACATAAAGCCACTTGATTCCCTGCCATTCCTTGTAAGTTTTATGCAGCTCTTTAAATTCAGTTTCCGACTCTTTAAGCCTCTCCCATAACTCTTCCGTGGTTTGAGGTGCTTCATCTATTCCAAAACCATCGGGAGTATCTTTAAAAAAAGCTACTGCGGCCCCTTCTGCTCCGTGCTGGAATATATCGGCTTGTGAAGACACCATGAGATTATTGTCATACTCTTCTATTTCCCAATGCCCCGGATATGAGAATGACAATCCCCATTCTTCATTTTCATAATATCTAAATTCACTTGTTGCACCTTCTTCTTGGTCTACGAAGCGAAAAGAGTCCAATATTTCATCTATGGTCGGGTGGTACTCCGAACCTGCTTCTACCGGGGTATAACCATAAGCAATTATGTAGAGTGTTTCACCTCTGGTGCAGACATAAAATTCCGCTGCTATGTCTCGTTCTTTGTTATGGGATTCGGTATACCACCATATTTGATCGGCTAATTTAATTTGTTCAAATGGTTCGAAGTCAAACTCTTCTTCCACATCCAGCCATTCTCGGAGGGCCTGCTCTGGAGTAATGTCATGGTCGACGGTATAGCTATAGACGCCGAACATCACACCGCCGTCTTCATAGCTGTCGGTAAATTCGCTGGATGAAAATAATTGCAGCTCATCGTCATGTTCCTGTTTTTCCCAATCTGACGGATAGTTAAGGGAAAAGCCCTTTTCCATGCTCTCATAGAATTCCCATCCGTTTGCCGAAAGTGTGGCTAAAAAACTTACTCCAAATAATATACAAAATAAGAATGTTACAATTTTGTTTCCCATTGTTCTACCTTCCTTCTACTGTTAATTATAGCACGCTATACTTAATTTTATAATAATTTGTGATAATACTTTAGTATGAATCTGGATTTTTATTTTAAAGACAGCATGTTACATGATATATATTATGCATTATCAGCCCATAATAACTTCTACGTTGTATGTTTTAGCGCTTTCCGGTAGGGGCAGGATATTCGAATCCAATATTTTTCCGTCAAGAAAAATTTCTTTCACACCCCGACTGATACCCTTCGGATTTTTTACTTCAATATTATAAACTGCTCCTCTGAATCTACGCTTTATGGAAAACCCTTGCCAGTTTTTAGGGATACAGGGATCAATCCTTAGTCCGGTACATTCATGTCTGACTCCCAAGATGAATTTAGTAGCTGCTTGAAAGCACCATGAGGCAGTCCCGGACAGCCAGCTGTTTCTTCCCAATCCGAATTGGGGATGCTCATCCCCCAGGATATTTTGAGCATAGCAGTAGGGTTCTACTTCATATTCATGGATAATGTTGTTTTTGGCCGCAGGATTAATTTGATTATAATATTCAAACGCGTAATCACCTCGTGCTAAAATCGTCTCTGCGATCATGACCCACGGATTGGTATGCAAGAATATCCCCCCGTTTTCTTTTGTTCCGGGAAGATATGTGGAAATACCTCCAATACTTTTGGCATAGCCGTTATAACCCGGCCAGGACAGCTTTATCCCATTTCTAGTATTAAGATATTTTCTTACACTGTCCAGGGCTTTTCGTGCTTTATCTCCTTCTGCAAAACCGCTTATAACAGCCCAGGATTGAGCGTTGATAAAAATCTTTCCTTTTTCATTTTTATGTGATCCTAAGGGCTCTCCGTCATAATCGAAATAGCGGATAAACCATTCACCGTCCCACGCATGCCGGTTAACCAGAATTTTCATTTCAGCATAATACTCTTTAAACAGAGCAAGAGTTTCTTCATCTCCTTGATCGGCTAAGATTTCCATCAGTTCGTTGAGAGCATAACCGTACTGATGCGCAACAAAAACACTTTCTGCTCCGCTTCTTAGGTTTACCGTATCATTCCAGTCGGCATATCCTAATAAGGGCAGGCCGTGTTTGCCTACATTATCATGAGTAAATTGAATACCGCGTTTAAGGTGATCAAGTACAGAGGCAGTTTCCAGTGGTTTTTCATTTTTATCTTTTTCATAAAAAGGTATCTCTTTGTTTAAGAATTCAAAATCACCGGTTTCTTTTACATAGGCACATATTGCAAAAATAATCCAGAGATGGTCATCTCCGTAGTAGTTGGGTCTGTCTTCATCTTCTCGAGAATCTCCTTCATTGGCAATCATACTAAGCGGGTTGAACTGGTGCATAGCAGATCCGTCTCTTTTTTGAACTTGTAGGAGTTGTTCTATCAGTGATTTGGCTTCCTCCGGAGCTGCAGCCAATATTCCCATTACATCCTGCGAACTGTCTCTGAATCCCATACCCCTGGCGCCCAGTCCCAACTGATACAGGGAAAGATAGCGGGACCAGTTTTTAGTAATGTAACATTGGCGGGCGTTATGAACATTAATCATGGCATTCATATTATCATCCGGCGTACGTACCTTGATTGTATCAAGATATTCATTCCAGAAAGCCTGTAATGTGTTAAAAGCCAGCTCGACTTGCGACTCATCTTTATATTTTTCAATAAGAGCGATTGCCTTTTCTAAATTTTTTACTTGCCCTAACTGCGTTATGATGGTTTTTTCTTCACCCGGATTCAATACACCCAAATGATGCATTAAGGCTCCTATATTATCTCCTTGGTTGACCTCGGTGTTGCTTAGCTCTTTATGCTGCAGTGCTCCCGGCACCGTCCAGCTTCCGTAACCATTATTTCCCAAGAATTTAGCTCGATCGCTTTCGAATGAAGAAATTGGGAAGTTTGAGGTAAAGAAATTTTCCGCACGCTTCAAATTCATAAAAGCACACTGCTTAAGAATTTTAAAGCCGTTTCCCTTGTCGATAAGCCTGCTCAGCTGGGTTTGTGGTACCCAGTCGGCGTTATTAAACTGTTTTATGGCCTGAAAATGGGAGTATTCGACAACAGGAATAACATCGATCTCTTTGGCTTTTTTTGAGATATTTTTTATTATTATTTTTCTAATTACCTGAGTGCTTTTAAGCGGAATAAATACGGTTATCTCGCTTCTTATTCCGTAGAACTCGGAGACAAAAAGAGAATAGCCCAAACCTACCCGGCACTCATAAAAATCATAAACGTCCAAAGTTGGAGTATAATAAGGAGAAAAAATCCGGTATTTGTTATTTTCTTTGAAGCGGATATAACAGGTTTCTCCGTTCATGGCAGAAGCCGGGAGTTGAGGGATGTATTTTACAATCCTATTTTCTGCCGGATCACCTTTACAAATGACACCGCCGCCGTTCTGATCCACAAAGCCCCCGAACTTTAAGGTTCCGATATAGTTTATCCATTTGACCGGTGTTTTCGGCGTTGTGATAACGTATTGCTTTTTTTCATGATCGAAATATCCGTATTTCATAGTACAACCTCCACAAGGTGGGTTTCTCCGTCTCCTGCATAGGGAATAAGCGGCGATTCAAGGGTTTTTCCGTCAAGGCTAATACTTGTCACACCTTTATTCTTGCCGTAAGGATTTTTAATTGTAATTTCATACCAATCACCCCGAAAGTACCGCTTTACTTTGTATTCCTTCCACTCTTTTGGAATACAGGGATCAATTCGTATCCCATCATAATCGGGCTGTATGCCCAGAATATATTGTGCTATGGCCACGAAATTCCAGGCTGCGGTTCCTGTAAGCCAGCTGTTTTTTGCTTCACCATGTCTTTTGGCGTCTTTACCTGCTACCATTTGAGAATATACATAAGGCTCCGTGCGGTGAAGATCGCTCTCTTCCTGTAAATATGAAGGAGTGATCTTTTTATAATACTCAAAAGCCTCGTCTCCCCGTCCGATCAATGTTTCTCCGATCATAATCCAGGGATTGTTGTGGCAAAAAATACCGGCATTTTCTTTATAACCTTCCGGGTAACTGGATATCTCGCCCAAGTGCAGATAATACTTAGTATAGGCAGGCTGATTCAGCACAATTCCATACTTTGTGGACAAATGCTTTTTTACCGAATCCAAAGCCGTTTTGGGGAACTGCTCCTGCATACCAATAGCGGCCATTGAACAAATTCCTTGCGATTCAATAAAGATTTTACCTTCTTCATTCTCCTTGCTGCCGACTTTGTTGCTGTAATCATCATAAGCTCTTATGTACCACTCCCCGTCCCAGCCGTGAGTTTTCACGGTTTCTTCCATCTGCATAATGGCAGCCTCGGCCCTTTCGGCTTCTGTGGAGTCTCCTGTTCTTTTTGCTATTTCTACATATTCTTTACCGTAAAATACAAACAATCCCGCAATAAAAACGGATTCAGCCACTTTACCCTCTTTGTTTGTGCAGGTTTGGAAGGAATCATTGGGATTTTCAGAAAAACAGTTCAGATTCAGACAATCGTTCCAGTCCGCTCTGCCGATCAAGGGCAGTTTGTGAGGTCCGAGGTTTTCAATCACATGATTAAAAGAGTTGGTGAGATGCTCGAAGAGTGAGCCCGTGTTAGTTTCATCATTATCAAAAGGGACTTGAATTTTAAGAATATCCCAATCGCCGGTTTCTTTTATATAGGCCGAAACAGAGGCGATAAGCCACAACGGATCGTCATTAAAGTTGCTGCCTACAGCGTCATTGCCGCGTTTTGTCAGCGGCTGGTACTGGTGATAGCACCCCCCGTCTTGAAACTGAGTGGCAGCTACATCCAGAATTCTTTCTTTTGCCCTTTCGGGGATCTGGTGAACAAATCCCAGCAGGTCTTGATTGGTATCTCTAAAACCTAATCCGCGGCCGATTCCCGATTCAAAGAATGATGCGGCACGGCCAATATTATATGTAACCATACACTGATACTGATTCCATATATTCACCATTCTTGCCAATTTCTCATCAGCGTGATGCACTTGAAAATGGGAGAGCAGGTCAGTCCAGTATGTTTTTAAATCTAACAATCCCTTTTCCGTTTTTTCTACTGAATCGTAGCGGCTGATCATCTGCAAAGCTTGAGCTTTATTGATGATTTTTGGTTGTTCCCACTTCTTATCTTTTTCTGTTTCTACGTATCCCAATATGAAGACTATATCTTCCGATTTACCGGCAGCTAATTCTATCTCAAACATATGAGAAGCAATTGGTGACCAGCCGTCAGCCATTGAGTTGTTGGATTTACCTGATAAAACAACATCGGGTTCTCCAAAACCATTATATAAACCGAAGAAACTTTCCCTGTCGGTATCAAAACCATCCATGTTCCTGTTGCTAAAATAGAATGCATAATGATTGCGCCTTTCTCTGTATTCGGTTTTATGGTAAATTGTATTGTCTTTTACCTCGATCTCTCCGGTTGAAAAATTCCTTTGAAAATCGCTCCTGTCCTCCTGTGCGTTCCATAAACAGAATTCAAGGAAGCTGAACAGTTTTATTTTTTTCTTTTCACTACTTTTATTGCTAAGCCGGACTTTTTGAACTTCTCCGTTAAAATCCAAGGGCACAAAATAGAGTACCTGGGCTTCTACGTTGTTCTTCCGGCCCGTGATAGAGGTGTAGCCCAAACCGTGGCGGCACTCATATTTATCTAATGGAGTTTTTACCGGCTTCCATCCGGGAGACCAGACCGTTCCGTTATCGTTTAGATAAAAGTATTTACCGCCTGCGTCCATTGGAACATTATTGTAGCGATAGCGTGTGATTCTTCTATACAAGGCATCCTTATAAAAAGAATATCCGCCAGCTGTATTGGATATTAATGAAAAAAACTCCGTATTGCCGAGGTAATTGATCCAGGGCCAGGGTGTTTTGGCAGTTGTTATAACATATTCCTTTTTCTCATCATCAAAATATCCGTATTTCATCTTTTCCTCCTTACAATAGTATCTCCGGTATATAATGGTATGTGTTCATAACTATTATCATTTGGAACCTGAGAATCTTCTTTAAAAAACATTTTTAACAAATAATGGCAAGCTGCGCCATAGGCTACAGCATTATCTCCCATTGACGAAAAAAGAACTTCGCAGTTCACTAATTCCTGATAAGCGCTGTTGGCTATAATTGCTTTTTTAAATAATGTGCAGAGATCAACCGTACCGGACCTTAGAAAGCCTCCTAAAAAGATATGTTTTAAATTTAAGACATTTACGATAAAAGCGATATTATCCGCCAGTTCGACGGCAAATTGCTCATAAATTTCAGGGTTGTCCGGAATGAGTTTGATGTCTTCATTGGCAAGTGCGAATTGGCTTTTATTTCCCTGTCTCCAGAACACACTGCGAAACTCACCCGCGGAAAAATCTCTGCCATAATATACTGTGTTATTAAGTACCAGCCCCAGACCGACGGCGGTTCCTTGATAATTATCAAGAGAATTTATGCCTAAGCGCCATTCGGCTAAAAGGAAAAGAAAATCTTTTAACTGCTTGCTTCGATACCTCACGATTTCACCCCAGCAGCAGCAGTTGGCATCATTTTCTATTAACAGGGGCAGATGAATATCTGATTCCATTTCTTTTTTTAAATTGAAGGGATGAGATATTTTTAACGGTATGGATTCATATATCACACCCTGAAAAGGATTTATAATCCCTGCCATGCCACAGGAAATTCCTAAAAGCCGGATGCCCAGCTCGTTTTCTTTTTGTTGTGCTCGTAACACGAGCTTTGTTAAGGATTTTGTTATATTTGATTTTGCAGTCTTTTCCTGGATTACGATTTCATATAAAACATCTCCATTAAGATTGATACCTACCGCACGGCAAGATTCCTGATGGATTTCGCAACCCAGAATGTGACCATAATTTTCATTAACTTTAAGGTGTACCGGTTTCCTGCCTCCGGTCGGGCCTGCTTCTCCCTGCTCTACCTCCAGAACAAGATTTGAGTGAATAAGCTCAGCCATGCTTTTTGAGACGGTCGACTTATTAAGTTCGAGTTGTTTCGCCAGATCTATCCGACTTATCATAGGATTAATCCATAAGGCCTTTAAGAGACGGTTGGTATTACTGCTCATTTCCGGCGGATAATGCATGTGACCTCTTAGTTGGTTGGTTTACCGTATCAACTTACATGTAAAAACTTGTAGTGTCAATGGGATTTATAGGTTTCATTTAATTTTTAATAAACCAATGCATTAAACTCTGATTTTTCATTAGTATAATTCTTGAAATAAAATAGGAATTATGCCATTAATTTTATTCAGAAGAAAATGATTGAGTTTTTATTTGATATATATCTGTTTATATTTTTAATAGTTGAGCTTCTTGCAAAAATATTATTTTTGCAAGAAGCTCTTAAAATGGAAATTGCTAACTTATTATGGTATAAAGAATAAGTATTTTACTAGCTTAATATATTTTGAGTTTTTCAATTTCCTCAGTTAAATATTCTTTTTTCAAAGACCGAGAGTAGTAAACAGAATAAAAAAAACATTTAAACACACAAAGAAAGTCTTTAATCTGAATTATATAAAAAACAATGAACAAAAAGATACATTAATCAGAGGAAATATTGACGGGTATGAGCTTTCTGCAAAACTCATAAAAAGCCCTTCTAATTATTGCTATCATATAATAATGAGTTCAGATTTAATTTTTCCATATTTATTAGTAATCACAAGACAAAGTCTCCCTGATATAAAGCATTTAATAAATATAAAAGACCCTTCTCGTTTAGTACATCTTTATATATATGGCTCTGATAAAGCTGCTGTAACCGGACTCCTTGATTATAATACCAGAGAGCGGATAGATTCATTAAATAATTTCTGTTTAGATTTTAATTTGGAGGAGGATAAGATTTCGTTATTATCTTATAAGAGAATTAGTGAATTATTAATAGATCAGTTACAAAGTAAATTCTCAGAAATCAGACAGACAGCAATAGAAGCACTCACTACCTGTGGTAAAAAAAAGCGCAATTGGGCCTCTCCATAAAATTATAAATGATCCTGAGATTCCAGATTACTTAAAAAATAAAGCAGAATATGCAATATCGAAGATAAAGTCGAGTGTTGGTGACACTGATGAAGGTTGGCTTTCTGTTGCTGTACCGTTTCCCGCTGGGGGCGCTTTGTCGCTAAAAGAAAATACACCGGAAGGAAGCCTCAGTATTTCTGATACTGATACTACACAAGACGAGGTGAGTAATGAGTAAATGGGCGATTGATATCGGAACTACAAACAGTGCGATTGCCCGCTGGAACTCACATGATCAAATACCCGAAATGATTCATCTACCGGGGATCTGTCGTAAGCCTTACCTTATAAAGGAAAGCAGTAGACAGCTCTGAGCCGTACAGGGCACAACTTAAGATTATAGCATCACATTTGGGGATTAAGCGGTTTAAAGTAATTGACGAACCTGTTGCTGCGGTAATCGGATACGGACTGCGTATTGATGAACCCAAATTTGTTCTTGTCATTGATTTTGGCGGAGGTACACTGGATATTGCTCTCGTTAAGGTTGAAGAGAAGATCTCTGAAAAAGGACGCTGTAAAATCATTGCCAAACAAGGAGCACCTATAGGAGGCAGTCTGGTAGATGCCTGGATAGTAAAAGAGGTTTGTACGCAGCTTTCTTATAATATACAAAAGCATTCCACTGATCCCAATATTCTGTGGTGGTATAGAGCCATGTTGGAAGAGGCATGTAGAGTAAAAGAGAGCCTGTTTGTTAAACCTGTAGAGACCTTTTATATGTGTCCTCCAAGAGAATTCATACGCTTTGAGGCACGGCTTGCAATGAGCAAAGAAAAGCTGGAAAAACCTGTAGATTTTTCAAGAGAAGAGCTTATTGCGCTTTTGGATAAAAATGGACTGTATAGTGAGCTCGAAAAAATGATTACGAGTGTTTTGGAAAAAGGTTATAAAAAGGGGATATCGGAGACAAAGATTCAGGAGGTATTAATGGTAGGCGGTTCAACACTGCTTTCTGAAGTATATCCTCTTCTAGAAAAGCGATTTGGCAGAGACAAAATCCGGGCCTGGCAGCCTTTTGATGCTGTGGCCTACGGAGCATGTGCGTTCGCGGCCGAACATCTTACTGAATCGGATTTCATTGTACATGATTATGCATTTGTTACTTATAATAAAAAGACACATAAAGTGGAATATAACATAATAGTACCGCGCGGTACGCCTTTTCCGACTAAAGATGATTTCTGGAGACGGCAGCTAACCCCTACCTGCTCATTAGGGCTTCCTGAAAAATATTTTAAACTGGAAATCTGTGAAATAGGTAAAAAGCATTCCATGGAACAGGAGTTTGTGTGGGATCATATGGGGCAGCTGTACACTTTTAAAAAAGATAATGATGACCAGCTACTCATCATTCCCCTTAATAAAGAAAATCCCACATTAGGGTATCTTAATCCGACCCATGAGCCTTCGGATAATTCAGCCCGCCTGGATATTTCCTTTATGGTGGATGAAAACCGCTGGCTGTGTGTTACGGTGTATGACATAAAAATAAAAAAATATCTTAACCAGAATACACCTGTGTTAAGGTTGAAATAGGTTAGGCAACTACCTGTTTATTTCCCCTGCTTGAAAATGAAAAGTAAAAAAATACACACCTTTTTTCCGATAATAAGGTAATATAAAGAGTCAGCATGAGAGGCTGAGTTAAGGGTAATTAGTCAGATGAAATATATATATATATTATTATGTGTGATAATAATGATCCTTCTATTTGCATGTAAAACACATCATATTGCTGATGAACAATTTTTTATATCCAAAGCAAACAGTGTAATTTTGGGGAGTGAAGAGTATTTCGGAAGAAAATATGAATTATGGATTCCAACGGAAAATGATATACAAGAAGCATTACACGCGATCTTCTCGTTTTTAAAAGATTTTGAAAGTAATAATAAATTAACAGTATATTTTAGAGCGGAATTAAGAAAAATAATAATGAACTTAAACAGCTATCGGGTACAGTTTGTGGGTATAGTTTTTAATGACAGGCGATATATACATTGTAATTTTGTTCATATGAATAGCAGTTTCAAAGATTGGAAAGAAAAGTTGATTATTGCCGTAGCCGGTGGTTTCTGGTATTGGTATATCAATTATGATGCGGAATTGAAGAAAGTAATTCAAATATATATAAACGGTTGTACATAAAGTAACATTGCCAAAATATGAAAAAGCAGTTGAAGGCTTTCAACACCCTCCTTTCTCCTTTAAAACCGGACATCACGGACTCACACCCAACCAAACGGGAATTTCGCGCCACCGTACTTTTTCGTTTTTTTTTGATTATTATTATTTATTTCGTTGTGGATGTGCGTGAGAATATTCCCGAATGGATGTACTTGGCTTTTAAGAATATAGCCTACCCGCTGTTTGTATATAATGGACTGCTTTTTATTTTTTATAAAAAGATACATAAACTCCTTTCTAAAATACCGCTTCTTATAATTATTGATTTGTTTATAAGCATAGGATTAATGCTCATCGGTGCGGGCTGGCGTAATTCTTATTTCGGATACACGCTTACCACAATTATCCTTTTTACTATATTTACAAAGTCTAAGGGAGCGTGGTTTTCAACGATCATGCTTGTGCTTGTGAGCCTGATTAAAGAACCCTCTGCGGCGGGCGAGGATATGGTTTCATTCAGTGTCTCCAATATGGATATGCGCCTGGGAGCTGCTTCTGCCTATATTATTGCCGGTATTATTATCGGGTATTTTCGCTATCTATTGGATAAAATCAGGAAACTATCACAGGAACGCATAGCAGAAACACGTAAGAGTGCGGCCATAGAACAGAAGATGAAACTGGCCCTTGATCTTCACGATAATATCAAATCAAAGATAAACGCTATCGTGCTTGTTTATAATCCTCTTCTAAAACGCCTTTTCAAACAAGAATCCACAGAGCAGGAAGATTTGCTGCGTTTGTGGAAATGGCTATATTATTTACAAAGTGAAACCATGCGTTTTTTTATTTCTCTCAAATCCGAGCACTCCGTAGACAATTCAACTTTTAATCTTGTAGATCTGGTGAGGGAAGAGATTTCACTTTTTTCCGAGATTACCCGGTTTTCATGGAGCCTTGAGCTGGAAATACAGGAAGTATTACTTCCTGTTAAGATGAAGCAGAGTCTTTTGCAATTTATTAGTGAAGGTATGTTAAATGCCTGGAAGCATTCGGGAGTAAAACAAGGAGTAATACACTTAGAAAAACATACTGATAATACTATCTCGCTGTCAATTGCAGAAAAAGGCAAAGGATTTACCTTAACTGACAGTTTACTTTCGTGTTATTCAGGTATTCACAGTCTTCATATCAGAGCTGAAGAAGTAAACGGCCGTTTGGAAATAGAAACTGCTCCGGGTGTCGGATGTAGACTTACGCTCAACATCCCTGTCTATGCAGATTGAGTATTATTTACTATAGTATGTATGAATAATTGCTCATGCAGAAAAAATTGCTTCATCATATAATAAAGAAAGGGAATAGTGCTCAGTAAGAGTGTGGTATGAAAGATAAGATTAGTGTGTTTATTATTGAAGACGAATGGATGTGGAGTGAAGCAATTATATCTGTGCTAAAAAAGAAAAGCAATATAATGCTTTTGGGTGAAGCAAAAATCGCGGAGACCGGTCTTTTAAAGGTTAAAGAGCTCCAGCCGGATATTGTGTTAATGGATATCCGACTTAAAGGTGCATTAAACGGAATCCAGGCTACGGCAGAGGTTGTGCGCATAACAAAAAAAACCAAAGTAATTGTTTTTACAATAGATCCTGACGAAGAGCATCTTTATGCTGCTATTAAGGCAGGTGCAGCGGGTTACCTCCTAAAGAAAGAAGTAAACGATCCGGAGATACTCATTAAGGCTATTTCGGAGGTATACCGGGGACAGGCTTTTATTACCCCGACGGTTACCACGCGGGTGCTGAATATGATTCGTGATTTAAACAAGCATAATGATCTTTATAAACTAACAAACAGAGAAAAAGAGATATTAAAGTATATCAGTGAAGGCCAAACCAATAAAGAGGTCGCCTATACTCTGAGCATTCATGAACGAACAGTTGCCAATCATATAAGCAATATTTTTCGTAAGCTTGATGTAAGCAACAGGGTGGAAGCAATAAAAAAGGCACGTGAACAAAGGCTTCTTTAGTTTGTGATGGATCTTCTTCATTTTTATGCTTTTAATTTAGGAATAAATTACTATAAAAAATATGACTATTTACTCATGAAAAAGCAATCCGGCAGGGGTATAATAGAGAATAACATAAAGTATAAATTGACCATTTATGATAATTATTACAACAAAGTCGTAGTCAATTGTGAGTTTACATGTGAGGATTTGAATAATGATGGTCTTATAGATATTAATGAGTTGATAGAGTTTAAGGAATCAGTTCCTCATTTATTCCGTAAATTGGATAAAAGCCAAACTGATGGCTGGCGTTCTGAGGTGGATGTTAAGAATATGCCGGAGATTATAAATAGAATTCAAGATATAGACTTGTTTCGCTTCAACATAGATGAGTATAAAAAGGGAAATGTCATTATTAAATATAAAACCAATACAAAAGAAGACCTAGTTGTTGGAAATTACTTGTTTATGCGATTGGTGAATATTGAAAACAACGGAGAGGAAATAACAGTTTTAAGTTGGGTGAGTGATGAAACACGGGGTTTGGAAATGATTGAACTGAATCCTGAAAATCTTACCTTAAAAATAGATAGGCTTTAGATTTTATTATAAAAGGTGGAGAAAATAATGCAAAAGTTTTTATATTTTATTTTTAAAGTTATTATAATTCTGCTGGCGTTGCTGTTCACTGCCTGCCCTTCTCCTACTGATCCTGTGACAATGAATAACCATGCGATTTGACTCGGATAAAATTCTGATCGAAGAAATTGCCGATGGTAATTTGCAAATTTCCTTTGTTGATCAAGTTGACGGAGAGGTCACAGTCACGACCACTGTAGATGGCACAGATAAAACAGTCTGGGAAAATTCAACATTTACAGCCCGACTAGACATTACTGCTGCAGAGCATGTTATTTTATATGAACCTGATACTACCCTTAACCCGAACGGAAGCAGAGTCTATCACGTCCAACCAGAAGATAAAACAGCAATAGAATTTCTTGAGGGAGGTGTCCTATACAAATATCACTTCTATTTTGCTGACACAGACGGTGATGTTATCTATCAGGCAGAGATTTTAGATATTACCAGCCATACACCTACGGTGCTGTTCACCTACCCAGGAGGCACACCTCTGGGTCCTGTAGAACCAGTACAAGTTGCTTATCATAATGATACGAGCAGGACGTTGACCTTCGAGAACACCCATGGTGCAGGTCTTGATGATCTTTCAGTTCAGACACCGGTCTTATATCAAGACATAGAACGGGTTCTTTTCAGGCAAGGAAATCTTGCAGTATATAAAACCACGGATGGCGACTTCATGGTGAATGTGTTTAATGATGCCGGTACGTTGATTTATGAAAACATGGTAACGCCCATAGAATCCGGTGGCCCCATTAATCTACCTATGCCAGGAGCCCCGGCAGGCATGTCTTTGGATTTGATCGAAAGCAAGAGCATAAGGCTGACCGAACCCTTTGGCGCAGATACCCATGCTTGGGCAGTTTCTGAAGCAGGTGTGGCTATTGAAGATACGCGTTTTTCAGGATCTTATATGTATGCTGTTCACTTCACGGCGTATAATACAGGAGAAAGCGATTATATAGCAGATATTGTTGAAGAACCGCCGGGCGTGTGGAAGGCTGTATTTCGAGTACTCGGTATTGAAGAACCTGTTGAGTATCACTCTGGCTTTGGCACTCCACCAACCTACATTATTAACAATTTTGATAATGCCGCAGGACAAGGATACGTGGAATTTAAGGCTGTTTCTGTAACCGATGATAGTGTCAGAAGTGTAAATGCAACATATAATATAGATTAATCTGAATCTGTAAAATTCGGATTTCTACAAAACTTTGTTTATAGGAGGAAATATGATTTTATTAAAAAAAGCATTCACCACATTTTTATCTTTTATTATTCTTTTTATGTGTGGAATTTTTATTTTTTCGGAAGATAGTGACTGCCGTGGAATCAATGCCATTGTGGCTGGTGGGAGATTTTGGGATGCATTTGATGGCAAGCTCCCTGTAATCGACAACGCTGCTCATTGGTTTTTAGGGGATTCTAAACTGGATTTAAGTAATTCTGAAGAAAAGATTCCTCCAGGAGGGAAATTAGTAGAAGGAAATTTTAAGGTCTCTTCACAAAAAAAGGATTCGGAAGTTCTGAATTTTTCAAAATTCGGTCCTGCTGACGCTAAGAATGTCCATAAGGCCTCTGGAACTTTTTACGAGGTTCTGATTTACTTGCACAATTCGTGCAGTACCAGGATTAGCACTGTCTTGAGCAAGGAAGACAATAAGACACTGGATGTTAAGCTTGTATTGGACAATAAAACGGTTTTATCTCCAATAGCATTTAGGATACCGGGATTTGATGCGATAGATGAAAAAAGTCTGTTTACCTCATTTGAAGGCAGGCTTTCTGTTTCTCTTCCTGCCAAATCCGGAACCTGGCTTCTACTTGTTTTCGATATCTCCGAAAACATACAGACGGGGAAACTGCATATATGTTCGTCTGTTGTTTATGATATTAAATTTCCAGACCGGAAAAATATTCCTAATGAGAATATTTCTTCGTCTGAGAAAAAATGCTGGGAGACTAACTGTAAAGCCGTACAGTCATATAAAACTGAATTAAAATTCAGTATGTCGAAAAGCTGGAAGCGAGGAGAGGATTCAAGTAAAGCAATTACAACCTATACCACAAACAGGGAAGCCCTGCTTGATATACTGGATCGATTTCAGCTTGATGATGAAAAGGATCTTCACACCAGATTGTTAACTCTGATTAAAATGGTAAAAAACGCCCCTGCCTATAACGCGGTTTATCCGGAAAATACATGGCTGGATGTAACTCTTTCCAATGATCTTATTAACTTGTTAGGGAAATTCATGAATGATGTTTCCGCCCGGGCGGAAAAACATAGTGTCCATTGCGGAAAATAAAAGTATTGGGAGGTAAAGAAACACTGTAATAGAAATTGTAATTTATGTCTTTAAAAGTAAGCATTATAATGCTTTTAATTATTAACCATAAAGGAGATATACATGAAAACGAATCAGAGTTTGGAAATTAAAAACAGTAAAATTGTAATTAAAGCGGATAATGAGTATTCTGAGGTTTCATTCACGGATATCCGCCTAGTATCAATAATTCACCGTGAAGGTCTGGAAATGTCTCATATTTTTTATACCGGAGGCTCTAATTCATTTATTAATTTAGATTTAATTGATGAAGAACAGGCTAAGAATAGTTATAATTTATTGATTAATATATGGGATGAGGTGTCTAAGAATTCCAAAAAAGAGTTATCCGAAAAAAAGAAACTAAAGGCAATGGAATCGATTGCCATATATATAAAGGATTATCAAGGTAATACCTTGTATACTTCACTGCGTGTGTTGAAAGAGACGGAGAATATGGGATTTTTAACCAACCTTTACAACTCGCGCTTGCAGCGAAGAAAAAAAACACAACAATGGCTTAGTTCGAATCCAATAATTGAACTTCATAACGGAAAACTCCAGTTCAGCAAACAGGGTTGTCAGATAAAAAAGAAATCAATTCCTTGGGAAAAGGTGAACACAGTCCAAATTGAACAAGTAAATTTTTCAACTCTTTTCTATGTGTTGCCGGAAGGTGTGAGCGGAGGGATGTTCAGTTTTAAAAAGAGTTTTTATGCCATTAATATAAATGTGAAAGAAGCGTATAAATACAGTTCGGAATATTTTTTCTGGAAAGCATTAGCAGACGAGAATTTTTTAGAAAAATAAATATATCTTTCATGCGCTTTTTGCAATTTCCTGTCATATAAAAAAATTAAACTTCGCATTTACAATAATACGAATTTGTTCTATATAAATATAACCACCCAGATTCTTTGCTTATGGAGGGAGAGCCATGAATAAATATAGAAGCAGGATTACCACGGAAGGAAGAACCAGATCCGGTGCGCGCTCCTTGTGGAGAGCAAACGGTTTAAAAGACGAAGATTTCGGTAAACCGATTATTGCCATCGTTAATTCTTTTACCCAGTTTGTGCCCGGTCACGTGCACTTGCGTGAGATCGGCAAGATGGTAAAAGAGTTTATCGATCAGGCAGGTGGTGTAGGAGTCGAGTTTAATACTATTGCTATCGATGACGGTATCGCCATGGGCCATAACGGTATGCTCTACTCTCTGCCTTCCAGAGATTTAATTGCCGACAGTGTTGAGTACATGGTACAGGCGCATGTAGCCGATGCCATGATCTGCATTCCCAACTGTGATAAAATAGTACCCGGTATGCTTATGGCTGCTATGCGCTTGAATATCCCCTCTATTTTCGTATCGGGCGGTCCTATGGAAGCGGGTATTTATATGGGGAAAAAATATGATCTGATCGATGTGATGAAACTAGAGGGTGACGACAGTGTCTCGGATGAAGAGCTGTTGAAAATTGAAAAGGTAGGCTGTCCCACCTGCGGCAGCTGCAGTGGTATGTTTACCGCCAACTCGATGAACTGCCTTGTTGAAGCATTGGGTATGGGATTACCTTTTAACGGCACCTTGCTGGCAACGCATGTTTTAAGGAAAAAACTCTATCAAAAAGCGGCGGGGCGTATCGTTGCTATGGCAAGACAGTACTACGAGCAGGGAAACGATAAAGTTTTACCGCGTTCAATCGCCACAAAACAGGCTTTTGAAAATGCTATGAGCCTTGATATTGCCATGGGAGGATCAACCAATACGGTTTTACATCTGCTGGCTGTGGCCGGGGAAGCGAAAGTGGATTTTACGATGAAAAATATTGATGCACTTTCGCGGAAGGTTCCCAACATTTGTAAAGTTGCCCCTTCCTCTCACTATCATGTGGAAGATGTAAACAGGGCAGGCGGTATTTTTGCTATCCTGGGTGAACTGGATAAAGCCGGGCTTATTCACAGAGATGTGCTTACGGTAGTAGGTAATACCATCTATCAAGCCATAAAAGAGCATGATATTAACGGCGCTTACCCTGAACTTACGGTTGAGGCTAAAGAAATGGTATTAGCCGCGCCTGGCGGTAAAAGAACAACAGAGGGCATGTCTCAAGACAGCAAACACAAAGAACCGGATTTGGATAGATCGCACGGTTGTATCCGTGATGTGGAGCATGCCTACAATAAAGAAGGCGGTTTGGCGGTACTTTACGGAAATATCGCTTTGAATGGCTCTATTGTTAAAACCGCCGGTGTGGATGAGTCAATCTATAAGTTTAAAGGCAAAGCTATTGTGTTTGACTCTCAGGAACAGGCGGTTGAAGCCATATTGGCCAACAAAATACACAAAGGGCAGATAGTGATTATCAGATATGAAGGCCCTTCGGGCGGACCGGGTATGCAGGAAATGCTTTATCCCACTACTTATATGGGGTCGAAAAAGCTGGATAAAGATTGTGCCCTGCTCACCGACGGCAGGTTCAGTGGAGGGACTTCGGGTCTCAGTATCGGCCATGTGTCGCCGGAGGCGGCAGCTGGCGGCCTTATCGGTTTGGTTGAAGACGGTGATGAGATTGAGATAGACATTCCCAATAGAAAGATAGAGCTGCTTGTGCCGGCAGACGTACTATCGGAGCGCAAAAACAAAGTGGAAAAATCGGGCGGCTTTAAACCCAAAAGAGAGCGTGTTGTATCCAACGCACTTAAGCTCTACGGTATGTTTGCCACCAGTGCGGATAAAGGCGCGGTACGGGATTGGAATAAGGTTTCAAGCTGCGGGTAATGGTTTGTAGAAAGAACCTGCTTTAAGTGCCATAACCCACATAAACACTGGCTCTGTTAGACTAATTACTCAAAAATCTCGTTCTTAATATCAACGCTATCCTTTTTATATTTATCAGGCAGCTCGGATTTCATCTTTTCATAAATATCGAATAAGAATTTTTTGGCTCTTTTGCAATTGCCAACGGCTTCTGAAAACTTCTTCTGTTTTAATTGGGTTCTGGCCGAGTCCAGGTAGTGATTTGCCTTGGTAAATGCTTCCAATACATAGGAATCACTGACAAAATCTGCCAGTTCAACGGATATCTCATCGATTAAGTCTTGAGTACGCTTGATATATTTTTCAGCAAGACTCTTATAAAGATCGTTTTGTATCGTAAGGTACTGGTTAAACTTGGCTTTGGCATCGGCGTATTTTGCCTGAGCGAGCTTTGCTTTACCCAATTTGATTATATTTAAGCCCTCGTTGAATTTGCCGTTATCATTTTCATCACCAAAGTTGGCAAGGGGAACTTTAATTAACTTTACACCATCATCACACTGTTTCATCAGGGCCTGCGCCTCCGATTTTTCACTGGCAAACAGGTAGGTTGCGCAAAAAAGGCAGGCGGTTACAAGTAACAATATTATGTAAACAGAATGCTTTTTCATATTTAACTCCTTTACATTTAATATGGTTTTTAATGGTATGCAGTTTTTAAATCGCTGTCAATGCGGTAACAAATTATTTTAAACTCCTTCCATAATAACTATATAACAATAACTCCCAATTTTCAGTGCCATTTGCGTGTTTTTAGCTGGAAGGCTATAAAACTCGCTTTATTTTATTGAAATGGTAAAATCGTTCAGTATGGTCTCGTCCGATCCGTACCAGATCTCGTTGCCCAGATCCACATTCCTTAAGTATTCTGTGGGTAGTATATACTCATGTTCTACCAGGTAATTTAAGAACTCATGGATTTTAGTATCTCCCTGATACGCCGGGGTTTCTTTTACAAAAGCCATATAGTCTCTTGTAATATCAAGTCCGGTACCAGACA
>CAZEPL010000002.1:63635-82248 GCA_964514135.1 uncultured Spirochaetaceae bacterium
CGCATTTGGTTGAGCTTTTTGCGCACCTTTTTCCTTAATTTATCGCCCCGGGCCGCGTATCCCAACGCAATAACCAGCTCAACCTTTTTTGATTTGGTTAGTTTTAAAATGGTTTTTATTTTCCGCTCGTTAAACCAGCCGATCAGGCAGGTTCCCAGACCCTCTTCCACGGCCTGCAGGCAGAAGTGCTCGGCCGCGATGCCGATATCCATCAGGCGGTAGGGAATGCCCTTGAGTTGTGATCCTAGATAAGGAATGAGTTTCTGAGGCTCGCTTATTACTACTACCATGACCGGGGTCTGCAGGGCGAATTTATTGAAACCCACTATGGAGTTGAAAGTCGCTCTGGCAACCGCGTCTTTGAGCAGAGGATCGTCAAGTACAATAAAATACCAGGACTGCGCGTTGCAGGCCGAGGGCGCCAGCCTGGCCGCTTCCAGACAGCGCTCGATTTTTTCGTGCTCCACCGGCTGAGAGGAATAGCTGCGGCAGCTCTGACGGGTTGTAATTAAATCCAAAAACTTCATTGTGAAAATGGTAAAACAAGAATTATGTTACGTCAAGGTTTGTACATATAAAAAACCTATGCCACAATATTCTCTATGTTTCTATGCTTATTCAAGGTCTTCAAATGCGCGTACACGGCACGCGCCTGACCTGCCGGATTATAACCGCCTTCCAATAGCGAAATCACACGGCCCTGGCAGTGGATATCTGCCAGCTGCAGGGCGATTTCCGTTAGACGGCAGAATCCTTTGTCACTGATAGCAAAGTTTCCCAAATAATCGTCTTTTCTTGAGTCAAATCCCGCGGAAATAAGAATGAGATCAGGTTTAAAATTCTGTTTTTGCAGGGCAGGCAGCAGCTGCTCTTCCCATGCAGAGATAATTTCTTTATCGCCGGCCGCAGGCTGAAGGGGAACATTCAGGTTATAGCTGCGGCCCTTTCCTTTACCCGTCCGGTTGGGAAATCCCGTCATGGGATATGTGTAAAGAGAGTGTGTGGAAAAGAAAAATACACTGGGATCATCATAAAAGGCCCATTCAGTGCCATTGCCGTGGTGAAAATCCCAGTCAACTATGAGGACACGCTCGCATCCATAGGCGTTTTGGGCATAGCGCGCGCCAACAGCAATATTATTAAAAAAACAGAAACCCTCTCCCTGAAACCACCCGTCACAATGGGGACCGTGATTGTGAGCATGGTGGCCGGGGGGCCGCAGCGCACAGAAACAGTTATTCGTTTGTCCTGTCATTACGGCGTCAACCGCAGCCAGAGTACCCCCGACAGCTAAAAATATAGATTCTGCCATCTGGCTGCACTCCGTAATTGATTTAATATGCGACCCCGAATGGATTCGCAAAACGGCTTTGGTAATAAAATCGCGGTCGGCAGTAGGCTTTAACGGTACTAATTCTTTTATAATCCCGTTATTATTAAGTATTTTGCGGATGGCCAGCAGCCGCTTCGGAGATTCGGGGTGGCTGGGCCCTAAGGAGTGATTAATATACATTTCATCAAATACCAAACCAGTAGACATAGCATACATCCGGTTATTTATTTTATTGACGGACAGTTTTTAATAATGCGAACACTTATATAGTATGCTATTATCTCTGTCAAATCAAATCTATTTGCTGAGTTACTTATGGTTTTTTGCGATACGTACTATTGCTGCTAAACTGCGCTCGACATCTGTATCTGTAGTAGCCCAGGATGAGACACTGATACGTATAGCCGGCTGGCCCTGCCACACAGTACCGCCGCACCAGCATGTACCCTCCTGTTGAATAGCCGAAATAATCTGCTGGGTGGTTTCAGCATCCCCGCATGATACCAGCACCTGGTTTAGAACCACGTCATTTAAAATATTTAAACCTGCTTTTTGCAATCCGGACGAAAAAAGGAAAGCTTGCCGGCAGTTGCGTTCGATCATATCTGACAAACCCTTTTTACCCAACGATTTTAAAGCCGCCCATATTTCAATCCCTCGGGAACGTCGTGAGAGTTGGGGTACATAATGATAAGGCTCTCCCTGTACACCTTGAGTCAGATAAGCGGCAGTTATGGACATCGCTGCTTTTAGATGTTCAGGGTTGCGGCAGAGGACAATACCGCTGTCATAAGGTACATTCAGCCACTTATGGGCATCCGTGGCCCACGAATCTGCCTCCGGTACTCCGCTGTAAAGATAGGCTCGTTTGGGTGCTGCTGCCGCCCACAGACCGAATGCCCCGTCCACATGTACCCAGGCCTCACCCTTACGGGCGGCAGCGCAAATCTTTTCGGCTGGATCGAATGAACCGGTATTGACATTACCGGCCTGGATGCAGACAATGGTCGAACTGTTTAATTCAGGAAGTGCATCCGCACGCAGTCTCCCCTGGTTGTCTACCGGAACCTGAATGACACGCTCGCGACCCAAACCAAGCAGACTCAGTGCTTTTAAAACGGTGGCATGTGCTTCAGCGCTTATCACAACAGTAATGGGAGGAGCACCGAATAAGCCTTTGGATTCCACATCCCAGCCTTGTTTGGCAAGTACCGCATGCCGGGCGGCAGCCAGGGCTGTAAAATTGGCCATAGAGGCGCCGCTCACTAAACCACCCTGAGTACCTTTAGGGAGCATAAATATATCCGTAAGCCAGCTCATACATACTTGCTCTAAACATGCGCTGACAGGTGATAAAATATTCGTGGCCCCGTTTTGATCCCAAGCCGCGGCAAGCCAGCTGGCAGCTACGCTGGCTGGCAGCGCAGCGCCAATCACGAATCCGAAGTAGCGCCCTCCTGCAGTGGCAACAGTAGCCGGTGAACCGACCTCATCAAGCATCTCTATAACTTTTTCAGCAGCGGCCCCTTGTTCCGGCAGTGCCTGCTTAAACTGCTCGAGATTTTGGATTGCTTCAGGAGTCGGAAAAACTCTGCGTTTGTTAAGGCTCTCAAGATAATCGAGAGAGAGTTGTTGGGCTTTGTTAAATAGCTTTTTCATCATCATCCTCCTGCAAGAGATATGTGCCGGTAATGCGGACGACTGCCCTGCCGCCGAACAAAACGGCTCTGTTGTTCTTGTCATCGAAGACGGTATCAAGTTTTACAATATTCGGTGACTCAAGAGAAGGGCCCTGCTCAATAGAAATTTCCGAACCGTCCCATAAACTGTTTTTTAAAAGATAATAGCCGACCGCCGCATTTCCGGAACCGGTTGTCGGATCTTCAAGATACCCATATTTTGGAGCAAATACCCTTGTGCGTACTTTGTTTGCGGAATCCGCTACATCGAGTGTTAGCACCGTAATGATATCTATGTCATTTTCCATACAAAAGTCCCTAAGACTGTGTATTCCCGGCTGCAGAGAAGTCGCAGCCGACAAGGTTGTGATAGGTACTATAAGAGTATTAAGTCCGGCGTTAATCAAATCCAGCGGATAGCTTACATTAATAACTGATTGAGATCCCGCGAGTTCCTGATTTATTTTTTTTACCGATAGCTTCATGCTCTTAAAAACGGGGTGAGGTGCCTGAATATATACCGCATCAGTCTGAGTGATTTTGTTATACACGACCAGATCGCCCATAGGGGTTCTGATATCTATTGCATGTTTCTCACGTAATGACGCGTTACTCATAATCAAGTCATACATACAGGCTATGGTGCCGTGTCCGCAAAATTTTACTTCACACTCCGCCGAATAATAAAGCAGCGAATAGCAGGATTTATAATCTTCCTTTATTGGGTATACGAAGACCACTTCGTTTACAAATCCCTTTAGTTCCCGTGCAATCCGCTGCATCTCGTTGGGTGATAGTTTTTCTTCTCCCACATAGATACAGCCGGCAGGATTACCGAAAGATTGTCCTTTGGCGAAGGCATCTATTTTTTTAAAATTCAAGCGTTTTATATGTCTTGTCTCCTTTCTCGTTTTTAAGTATAAGTATTAAAAGAGTTTATAAGTCACCATAAGATTAAATAATATATCCGCGGTATTATGGGTAAAGAGATCTTCTTTCAAAAAGAACTGAAATGACCAGCTGCCGTTTTTTATTACCAGGCCCAGCATCAAATTTGTCTGGGGAGTAATAAAAAAATCCGTATTTGTGTCGGGAATAACCACAAAGTCACTGTAAATCGGAGAGGTGCGTACTTCAAACTGGGCCACTAAGCTCAACCAGGAACAGGTGGCGTATTCAAAACCTAAGATACCATTAATCATTATAAATGGATTTGATGTGGTCGCGGGATCCAGTGCATCATAGGGAATAATAATCCCGCAGTTTATATAGAGCGCAAATAGTTTGGATAGATACCAGTCAAAAAGCAATCCGAGTCCGGCATCTGGGTAGCCCGATCCCTGGAGCAGCCGGGGATTACCATTGGGCAGCTTTAGTGCACATAGACCTGATAAAGCGATAGTTTGGGTTTGTACAAGCTTGAATTTTACCCAGATATCAATATCACCAAAGCCGAAAGCAGTGTGATCCAGTTCCAAATACACATTATTTGTGTTGGGAATTGAGATGTAAATATCATTTTCAGGGAAAATATCACGATTATTATTGGGAAGACCGAAAAGTGTATGGAATCCGTTGATTACAGAATCAAGGAATCCTCCGTAGAGCAGGATTACGCGTAAAGTTGCACCCAACTCCAGACCGTCAATGGGTGCATAAGTAATAATATTTTCCAGAGTCAGTGTCTCAAAATCAACGATTCTTTCGAACACCGGGAGGGGACCGGCATATTCCTTTAAATAATTAATAAAGCTTTGACCACAGAACAAAGCGGCGCTTATCTGTACACTTCCCTGAGCCTCCGGAGCAGCTTTCATACCCGGTAGTTGGTAGTAGAGAGAAAAGGGCATAAAGATACTTTTACCCCAAAGAGGTCCGGAAAATGAGTCCGCATTGCTTTCTGCGGTACAAGCCGAGAGAATTTTAAAAAATAAAAGCAGGCAAAGACATATTTTTTTCAAGAGGTCTTCTTTATATCTTAGTTGCCGCAGTCTTTCAAGTATATGAAAACAGCAATTCTCATTGTGTACATAAAATGGGCAGGATCTGACCCAGGGTAGCGGAAAAGCAGAAAGCAGCCAGGTGATCCATGGGGGTAGGGTCTCGATTAATAATGATAAGAGGTTTGTTAAGCTCCGCAGCTAATTCCACAAATCCACAGACGGGATATACCTGAAGCGAACTGCCGAGGGCCATAAAAAGATCACATTGTTCCGTCGCCTGTCCGGCACGTACTATATCTTCTTCTATCAATCTCTGACCAAAGGAAATGGTGTTGGGTTTTAAGAAACCGCCGCAGGATTGGCAGCGGGGATCATTTTCCCCTTGCTTAAGACGTAGCAAAACATTTTGGATGAGGATAATTTTAGCGCATGAAAGACATACGGCTTCACTGTTTGTACCATGCAGGCGTCCAGTTGCGTCAGGGCCTTATGGGCTGCATTGGGTTTGGCTTCAAGCATACCGGGAATGGTTTCCGCTTTATACTGCCAGTAGTATTTCCTTTTTTCAAGAGAGCTGGTGAACTCCTGCAGAGTAACCGTTTTATAGCGACTCCAGACACCGCCCGGACTGCGGAAGTCGGACACTCCCGATTCTGTTGAAATACCCGCACCGGTAAGCACCGTAATACGATGTGAAGCTTTAATGAGTTTTTTTGCTTGTGTAAGAAACTCTATCTAAAAATTTTCTCATAGATGGCAATCTGATCGCGGCCGTGATCTTTGGCCCAGTAAAGAGCTTTATCGGCACGGTGAATAATATCTTCTTTGCTGACATCTCTGGGATGAAATTCGGAGATGCCGATCGAGATGGTTACTTTAAATATTTCATCCTGCTCATTACGAAAATCTATCTCCCTTAAAGCCTTTGTAAAACGAATTGCCGGACCCAATGCATTGTTTACATTGGTTCCCGGCAGGATCCCAATAAATTCCTCACCGCCGAATCTGCCTAAAATATCCGATTCACGAAAGACACCCGCTTTTCGCATAAGATCTCCTATTGCTTTTAGAACGGTGTCTCCGATGAGGTGCCCATGAGTATCATTAATTATTTTGAAATGATCAACATCAATCATTAACAGAGAAAAGATACCGATATGGTCGAAGAGATCTCCGATTGGTTCCGTATCATATTCCCCTTTAAGGGAAGAGACTTTTACACTCTCATTATCCATAAACATATTACTGATACGCCAGATATCCCTTTTGGTACGTTTGCTTTCTTTTTCCAAGAATTCAAATATAGCCTGACGGTTAAAGAGCTTGGTAAGATGATCGGTTTTATTCTTTTCTTCAAGTTCTTTATTGAGGATTTCGATTTGCTCTTTCTTTTTTTTAAGCAGTTCGGAGCTTACAATACTGTCAAAAGAATGTGTAATGTAATCTACCAGACGGTTTGATAGTACCGCCTCATTATACATTTTTATCGAATATAAAATCAGATTATATACGATACTTTCCGGATTAGATTTGTTGCTTATAAAAAAACAGTGCTTTTTCCCGACCAAAGTATCATTATCGGTTTTAAAATCCAATGATGTGTTAATCAGCAATATATTGGTAAATACGCAGTGATAAATACTTCTTAAATGATCCAGAAGCTCTTTTTGTATTATTTTATAAAGATTAATATCAAGTGATACAATAACATTGGAAGAATTATACTGCTTGAGTGTAGTTTTATATCTGGTATTTTTGAAACTTTTATAGTTAAGAATATTTACATGAAACGGGGCTTCTTTTTTTAGTTGATGGAGTAAATTATCGTAATTTTCAAGCTTATCTTTTATAAAGAATAGATACTTGCTTATTTTCATTATACTCCTTAATTGATTCCGTAACAATGATAATGTAAGGCTTCAAAAGAATCAAGTATAATAGTTTTGTAGATACTCCTCCGCAGAATGAAGTTGAAATTTACTGAAATATTCGTTACTGTAGCTATAACATCATGAATAATATAATAGAAATTAAAAACCTAAGTAAAACATTTCCGGGGAAAATCCAGGCTGTCAAGGAGATAAGTTTTTCTGTTAAGCAAGGAGAGATATTTGGATTTTTGGGGCCAAACGGAGCGGGGAAATCTACTACCATCATGATGTTAACCACACTTCATCTGCCCAGCTCCGGAACAGCTTTGGTTTCGGGTTATGAAATTAAAAAATCACCCGGCAAGGTGAGGATACAGTTCGGCTATGTTTCTCAGGATCTGGCGGTTGACGATCGGCTTACAGGTTATGAAAATCTTTTTCTGCAGGCAAAATATTATCACATTCCGAGAAAAATTGCAGAGGAACGCATTAATTCTCTGCTTAAACTTGTGGAATTGGAAAAGCGCGCCAAAGCACTTGTGGAAACCTATTCGGGCGGTATGCGCAAACGGCTGGATATTGCCTGCGGCTTGATACACAGACCAAAAATCCTCTTTTTAGATGAACCCACACTGGGATTGGATATTCACACCAGAAGACAGATTTGGCAGTATATTACGGATTTACGTGATAAGGAAGGCATTACAATTTTCCTTACCACCCATTATATGGATGAAGCGGACAGTCTCTGTGATCGGATTGCTATTATAGATCATGGTGTGATTAAGGTGCTCGGTACTCCCCGTGAATTAAAAAGCAAGTTGGGCGGCGATGTTATTACTCTGGACATAGCCCTTAAGCATATTAAAAAAATACCGAAAGTAATTAAGCTGCTTAAGGCATTAGCAAAGATCAAACAAATAAAAACCGATAAGACGAAGATAACAATAGTGGCTTTACATGCCGAATCCATTATGGCTGATGTTCTCAAAATCATTCAAAAGAATTCAATCACTTTGGAAATGGTAATGTTAAAAACACCTTCTCTTGATGATGTCTTTTTAAGTTTTACGGGTCATTCGTTACGTGATGAAGCCGGCAGCAGGGAGCAAGCCCATAAAGCGCGCAGGATGTTAAGAAGGATAAGGTCATGAGTATTAATCATTTCATAAGCGATGTCTACTATGTAGGCTTAAGGGATTTAAAGCATTATCTAAAACAGCGCGTAAGAATAATGGCCACTCTTATCCAACCGATAATCTGGCTGGTTCTCATCGGCAACTTAATGAGCGGGCTGACTGCCAATCCCTTCACGCTGCGCTTTTTAAATGCCCCGAGTTACTTGGATTTCATGGCTCCCGGTGTTATGGTAATGACCACGCTCTTTACCGGTTTGTTTGCGGGTGTACGCGTGGTATGGGACAGGCGGTTGGGAATTTTGCAAAAAATGTTAAGCACACCTCTTTCACGAGCTGCAATTCCTCTCGGCAAAGTTGCGGCCGCTGTTGTTCAAGGGAATATTCAAGTACTTATTGTAATTCTCACGGCTGTTATTATGGGAGTTACTTTTAAGACAGGTTTAGCGGGAATTCTCTTTATTCTTATTTTCATCTCGCTTTTCTGTAGTATTATGGCTTCCATCTCCATAGCCCTGTCGGTAAATATCAGGAATATGGAGACCTTTTTTGCGCTTATGAACTTTATCACTATGCCGCTTATGTTCACCAGCAATGCTATGTTCCCGGTAGAAGCCATGCCCGGTTGGCTTAAACTTATTGCGAAATGGAATCCGATTTCTTATGCCGTTATTCCTCTGCGCACTCTTGTTACAAGTGGGTGGGACTGGACAGTAATCTGGCAGAGCCTCTTAATCCTTTCATTTTTCGTATTGTTCTTTTTAGCAGCAGCGGTATTCTTTTTTAAAAGAGCACGGGCGTAAGCACGGTAGCGATATTATTTTTTTAAGGATAGGATGATGGAAGTATTACAGCTAAAAAATGTAACTCTTACTCTTAATGACAGTACGATTTTGCATAATATAAATATAGATTTTTGGGACGGTTGTGTTCATGCGGTGAGCGGACCAAACGGTGCAGGGAAGTCTACCCTGGCATCCACAATAATGGGTCTGGAAGGCTATAGGGAAATACAGGGCAGTATAATATATGAAGGGAAAAATATTAATAATCTTTCGGTTGATGAACGGGCCAGATTAGGTATAACCATGGCCTGGCAGGACCCGGCCCGTTACGAAGGACTAACCATAAGGGATTTTTTGCTGGCTTCCAGTAAAACCAAGGATGAAGATATTATACGTAATGCTCTTTCAAGTCTAAGCATGAATCCTCGTCTATATTTGGATCGTGCATTGGATAAAACACTGAGCGGGGGAGAACGAAAAAAAATTGAGCTGGCATCTATTCTTATCAATGAAGCCCGCTTAGTCTTGTTGGATGAACCGGATTCCGGTATAGATGTGGAGTCCTTAGAGAGAATTTTCGAGTCTATCCGTCTGTTAAAAAAGCGAGGAACAACCGTAATTCTCATTACTCACAGCTTGGCTGTTTTACAGCAGGCGGATCACGCTTTTCTTATGTGCAGCGGAGAGATTATTGATAAAGGTAAAAAAGAAAAGATAATAAAATACTTTGAGAATAAATGTATCCCCTGTCAGCATAAAAATATTCCTGATGAATGGGAGCCGACCATTGGAAAATGAAACAAACCTCATAAAGGAACTTTTAGAAGCTTCGGGGATTCATTCCCGGATACACAAAGATCCGGATAGTGCTTATCTTGTTATTCATCACAATAAGGTTGTCGGTCTGCAGGGAGTGCCGGGTATAGAAGTCGAACCTCAAGAAAAAGCGGATGGAATTCATGTTCGCTTTTTAGTAAGAGCGGGTACACATATAGTTAAACCCGTATATCTCTGTTTCGGGATGATGCAGAATGAGGGTGAACAAAAGATAATCATGGATGTGACAATCCAAAAGCAGTCCAAGGTAAATATTTTTGCCCACTGCACCTTTCCCAATTCCGTGAATATTATTCACCGTATGGATGCTAAAATTCATGTAGAAAAAGATGCTTACTACTCCTACTTTGAAAGGCATATTCATGGTGAAGAGGGCGGTATATATGTATACCCCAAAGCAAAGGTGACTCTAGAGCAGGGAGCGCATTTTAAAACCGAGTTCGAGCTTTTAAAGGGCCGGGTAGGCTTAATTGATATTGATTATGAATGTACCTGTCATGCTTTTAGTGTGTTGGAAATGATCGCACGTATAAGCGGACGTGCTGATGATGTTATTAAAATCCAGGAGACCGGTCATCTTATAGGAAAGAGCGCCCGGGGTGTACTCACCACAAAGATTGCTGTCAGAGACAGAGCAAAAGCAGAAGTGTATAACATACTGACTGCCTCAGCGCCTTATGCGCGCGGTCATGTTGACTGTAAAGAGATCGTTCAGGGTCAGGCCCGGGCCAAAGCCGTACCGGTTATTGAGGTGAGCGACTCCAAAGCTCATATTACTCATGAAGCGGCACTGGGAAGTGTTGATTCCAAACAGCTTCAGACATTAATGAGCAGAGGGCTTAGTGAAGATGAGGGAGTGGAGCTTATTATAAAAGGACTGCTGAGTTAAACGGTTTGGGGCCTACATTAATTCTGGAATTTCCAGTATTGCCGCCGAGCGGCGCACAATCATATCCGGATCGAAGGGCTTGGTAAAATACTCATCCGTTCCCGCTTCTATTCCGCGTTTTTTATCAAACTCCTGACCTTTGGCGGTGAGCATAGCGATGTATACGTCGTCAAGTTTAAGCTGATTCTTAACAGTAGCGCATACTTCATATCCATTGATTTCCGGCATCATCACATCCAGAAATACTAAATTGGGTTTTTCCTTCTTTATAAGTTCTAAAGCCTTTTTACCGTTATCCGCCATAAGAATCTCAACACCGTAGCTTTCAAAATCCTCGAGGGTCTGTTCCAGGAGGATTCTTATATGAACCTCATCATCAACGATTAATATTTTTCTAATTTTCATTATGTACTCCTAATAGGATGAAACACACATTTTCCAAACCTTTTTCAAAACGGATAGCTTTGGTTATTTCATTACGCTCCTTTAAAAGTGCGTCGATAATGATTAAATTCGGGTTCATCTCTTTGGCAATTCGAATGGCTTCTTTGCCCGAAAAGGCTTTTCCTACGGTGTAGCCCTTTGTCTGCAAAACCTCGGCCAGAGATTTTACCGTGGATTCGCTTTCATCCACAATGAGGATTTTTTTCCTTGTTTCTCCTTGAGCAATAAGACGGTCAATCTCATTTATTAAAGATTTGGTATCAACAGGTTTTGTAAAGTATCTATCTACCCCCACACGGTAACCCCGCTCTGCATCTTCTAATATTGATAAAATGATTATCGGTATGTCTTTGGTATCGGGATTGTTTCTTATGACTGCTGCCGTATCGTAACCGTTTATTTTAGGCATCATAATATCAAGAATAATCAGATGCGGTTTTTTCTTGTGCAGCTTCTGAATCGCGTCCAGGCCGTCTTCGGATTCCATAATTATATAACCGCTTGCTTCCAGCTCCTGACGCAAGAGCTCGCGTATATGTGCATCGTCATCAATAATCATCACAACCTTTTTACCCTTAGCCTGTACCGGATGGATTATTTCCACATGATCTTTTAACTGCTTTACAATTTCCGTCACTTCATGATCGATCGATGTAATTTCCATAGACAGTTCGGTCATTACAGGCAGACTAAAAATAAAGGTGCTGCCTTCGCCTGCTTTGCTTTCCGCCCAGATCTTTCCCGAATGGCTTTCTATAATATGTCTGCAGATTGCCAGACCCAAACCGGATCCTTGAGGTTTGTTGGTAAGGGTTTCGACTCCTTGTTCGAATCGATCGAATATGTGGTTAATTTTGGACGGAGCTATTCCCACTCCGGTATCCGCTACCGATACGGTAACGAATTTTTTATTGTGAGTGACGGTGCATTTTACTTCACCTTGATCAGTGAATTTGGCTGCGTTGGAAAGCAGATTAATCATTACTTGTATTAATCTGTCTTTGTCGGCATGGATAATGGGTGGGGAGACTTGGATGTGTTTTTTGACTATGATACCTTTGTTTTCAAAGATAGCTGAAATTGCTCTGATGCTTTGTTCGACTACCTCAGATAGAGATGTGGGAATAAAATGCAGATCAATTCTGCCGGCTTCGATTTTCGCGAGGTCTAGTACATTATTAATCAGGGCGGTGAGTCTGTCTCCTTCGGATACGATTATATTAATGTTTTGGTGTATTTGCTTAATTGCTTTTGATACTGTTTGGTCTTCTACGGAAAGCTGCGGAAGAATAATATTGGCGAATTTTTTATTTATTATTTTTGCGAAACCTAATATTGAAGTAAGAGGCGTTCGCAATTCATGCGATACCATAGAAAGAAAGTCGGATTTTTGGCGGTCCAGCTCCTTGAGTTTATCATTCGCCTTTTTTAACTCCTGAGTCCTCTCATCCACAAGTTTTTCTAAATTAGCTGACCACTCTTCGAGCTCTTTTTGGGCCTTTATCAGGCTGCTGTGCGACTGGTCAAGGCTCAAGATAGTAGTGTTTATAACCTGACCCAGCTGGGCAAGCAGACTCAGCTCTGACCTTTCTTTTGTTTTGACGGAAAAATTGCCCTGTGCCACCTGTTTTAAAACAACGAAGTGCTCTCTTAAGCCCTGTTCTAACTGCCGGTTGAGCTCCTCACTCTCCCTGATCTTTTGGGTAAGTGCTAAAGCTTCCTTATTAATGAGTATGCCCAATTTAGCAATTAGTTCATTCTGCGAACTCTCGGATGCTCTTGCGCTGCGGTCTCCGGAAGCTAAACGGGAAAGCGTATCGTAGTGTTCGCAGAGTCCGATAGCCATCTCGTGTGTTTGATTAATAAAACGCTCAATACTTGCCCCGGCCTTGTTAAGGGTGCCTTCCAGTTTTTTTAGCAGCCAGTTTTCGGTATTTATCGTCACTCGTGCGGAGGGATCCCCCAAAGAGAGTTTTTTAAGCATTTCGAAGCAGTCAGAAAAACCAATGGAGAGTTCCAATCCCAATTTTTCCGCATCATTTTTTGTGCTCTTAAGCTGCTTATTTTTTATACTTCTGCTGGTAAGCTTTAAGAGGGCGGAGAGATCATCTTTATTGCAGGCATTTAAAAACTCATCGCAGTCAATACAGTGTATGAGGCTGTTGCCGGCCAGGTTTTTAGTTGTTCCTGCAGCGGTCAGGAAGCCGGGATTTTGATAAGCAGCACATTCCGTATTATTGCACTGGGTGTTTTCCCAGCAGACACTTTGTTTTTTCATAGCTTTGACGTAATTAAAACTGAATTGCGATACGCTTTTTATATTCGCCCTGTTGTTTTACATATACAATCGTTTTTTGCAGACGATCGCACCAGGACCTGATATCCTTTTCAAAGGTTGGGGAATCACCGACAATTTCTAAAAGATCTCCCGCAGATATGTCAGGGGCAATAACCGCCAGTTTTAACATGGGTTCGGGACTGATCATACCTATGGTATCAAGATGCATAATCCCCATTAATTACACGCTCCTCTATATTATTTTCTGCATCGGTAAAAATATTCAGGAAAACCTCCACCACCGCCGGATCAAACTGAGTGCTTGCACCCTTTTTTATCTCTGTGATGGCCCTGCTGTGGGATAAGGCTTCGCGGTAAGGACGGTCTGTAGTCATGGCGTCATAGGCATCGGCTACTGCGATTATCCTGGCTGTAATATCGATGTTCACACCGGCCAAACCGTCCGGATACCCCGTACCATCGAAACGTTCGTGGTGGTGGCGTACTCCGGGGAGTATATCATCAAGCTGGTCAATACTCTTCAAAATATCTTCTCCCAACACAGTATGGGTTTTGATATTCTTAATCTCCTCCTGATCCAATTCCGCTTGTTTGAGCAGGATTTTATCCCTTACACCGATTTTACCGATATCATGAAGGATGGCAGCTAAACGCAGACGCGTCATTTCGTCTTCGCTTAAGTTTAATCCCTTACCGATTGCCAGGGCATAATCCATGACACGTTTGGTATGGCCGCCGGTATACGGATCACGCTTTTCAATGGTTTCCGCCAATACATTGGCGGTTGCCAGAAAGGTGTTATGAAGCTGGCTGTAAAGCCGTGCGTTTTCGATCACCATAGCCCCTTGAGACGCTAAAGTAGTAAAGAATTTGAGATCCTCTGCCGTATAGTGCACTTTATTTTCGTGACTGATATTCATAACCCCGATGATTTTGTCTCGGGTTTTTAAAGGAGCACACATAAAGGAGAAGCGATGTCCGTTATGAACAACATCATTTACAACCTGAGGTTTACCTTCCTTAAGCACATCTTGAATGATTTGGTTTATATCCAGATTTTGATCTGAGATTTCCGGTCTTAATCCGTAACTGGCAACAACATTTAATTCATGTGACTCATCATCCAAGAGCATAAGTGAGGCATGAGTTGTTTTTATAAAATTTATTGCTTCACCGATAATAAAGTGAGCTGTTTCTTTTACATCAACAGCAGCATTAATATTTTCCGCAATTTTATAAAGCAGGTTAATTTCCTTATATTTCTCTAATAGATCATGGGCCAAATATTTTTTTTCAATTTCCGAGCGGAGTAAATAGCTTAAGAAAGTTGCCACGGCTTTCGCATACTTTTTGCTGTAAACCAGACCCACTATTTTATCGTCCTCTTTAATGGGAGATGCAGATGCATAAGTATCTTTCAGATCCTCTCCCCAAATGAAACGGCCGTCTTCATCATAAACACCGATGGATATATCTAAATCCGAAATAATTTTTTCTATGGCTTCCACGCCATGTCGAGGAGAGAATATTTTTGTTAAAGGCGTTCCTTTCATAAGCTTGCGCCGATTGTAGAGGCAAAAATTATTTTGGTCAAGCAGTGGTCGGATATGTTGCTATTTAAAAACTTTTAGATTTTGCCTAATACAATTGTTGAATTATGCCCGCCAAATCCAAAGGAATTTGACAGAGCATACTTAACCTCTTTTTCTATCGGTTCTGTATTAATACATGTAAGTTTTATCTCCGGGTCCTGGTTAAATAGATTGATATTGGGTGGAATTATATTCTCTTTTACGGACATTGCACAAATTATGGCTTCAAGCCCTGCCGTAGCACCCAATAAATGACCGTGCATGGATTTTGTAGAACCTACATATACATTTTTTTCGTTCGGTATTAATCTTTTTATGGCTTTGGCTTCGGCAGCATCCCCAACAGGGGTAGCCGTTCCGTGAGCGTTTATATAATTTACATCATCCGCGTTTATAGCGGCCTGCTGTAATGCCATCTGCATGGAGTAAAATGCGCCCTTGCCGTCCGGTTCCGGTATTACCAGATCATAAGCATCGCCGGACATACCGATTGCTAAGAGCTCACATATTATAGGAGCTCCGCGTTTTTGAGCATGCTCGTAATCTTCTATAATAAGCACACCGGCTCCTTCGCTCATAATAAAACCGTCGCGGTCAACGTCAAAGGGGCGTGATGCAGTCTGGGGAGATTCGTTATATTTGGTTGATAGCGCGCGCATATTGCAAAAACCTGCTACGGAAATTTCAATAATAGCAGCTTCGGCGCCGCCTGCTATCATAACATCGGCCATGCCGGAGCGGATAATCATAAAGGCGGTAGCCAAAGAATGGTTTGCTGTGGCACAGGCAGTCTGCATGCTTAGATTCGGTCCTTTTATTCCGTGAACAATACTTAAGAATCCGGAAGCTATATTGCCGATTGTGGCAGGAATATAAAAGGGGCTCACCCTGCGGTGCCCTTTATGAAGCAGATTTGCGGTATTCTCTTCCTGTGAGAAAATACCACCGATACCGCTTCCGATCGATATACCGATTCGCTGCGGATCTTGTGAGGGATCTATCCTTGAGCTCGCCAGGGCTTCACTTACGGCTGCTGCGGCATAGTGCACAAAGGGATCCATACGCCTGGCTATTTTTAAATGCTCTTCAGAAAAGTGATTTTTATAATCAAACTCTTTAACTTCTCCCGCAATCTGGCAGGTGAAAGTTGAAGCGTCGAATTTGGTAATTTTAGCAATACCGCTTTGGCCATTTATAATTTTCGACCAGGTATCTTTCACATTATGTGCTAATGGGTTTACAGTGCCCATACCTGTAATAACCACTCTTTTTTGTTCCATAACAATTATCCTTTAAGTGCTGTGTACTATAATATAAAATGGCAAAGGCATCAAGACTGTACTATTCAATTTATGCCTTTTAAGGCATGCGTACATAGTAGAAGGAACTTGTATCTCATTTGGAATAGTGTATAATAAGAACAGTATAAGCTGTATGAGCATTATAGCATAATATTGAAGCAAGATTAATTATCCTTAAACTTATATGAATAAAGAACTGATTATTGTACTGAGCATCACCATTATAATTATTGCCGTGAGTTTAAGCCTGCTTTTTTTCGTCGGGTCATCCTCCATAAGCATCAAGCAGGATGATGCAGTCGGTCTTAAAGGAACATCAACGGAAACTGATAGAAGGTTAATTCAGGGTGTGGTAAACGGAGCTCATGCCAATCTATCACGTAGTATAGAAGGAAAAGACGACCTGTCATATCTTGTAGAAAAAGAAAAATCCTTATTAAAGTCAGTCGTGGATATTGCGTATGCGGAGCTCAATTACCTGTGGGAACAATATAATAAGGGGCTCTATACTTTGGAGCAGGTCAAAAAACAGGGCCGTGAAAGTCTCGACCAAACCAGATATGGGGAAAAGGGCTATTTCTGGATTATAGATACGGATCTTACTATGGTAATCCATCCTTTTTATCCCCCGGCTAAAGCACAGTCTTGGTATCAGAAGGGTGGTATTGCAGATTTTAGCGATCGTAAAGGCAAAAAACTGTATCAGGAGATCGTAAAACTCTGTAAAGAGCAGGGGGAATGTTATGTTGAATATTTCTGGTACAGAGAAGAAGAAAAATCAGTAACCCTGCCCAAGATAGCCTATGCTAAACTCTTTCCCGACTTGAATTGGATTATTATTACCGCTTCATTTTTGGAAGCTGATGAAAAGCTTTTACAACAAGAGGCGCTCCGCTTATCCGATGCTGTTCTGATGCAACAGGTTCAAATAAAACCCAATTATCTGCTTTTTATCATATGTTTGGCTTTAGCTATTGGAAGCGTAGCGGCTCTTGCGCTTTATTCCAAAAGATATCTGAAAACGTCGATTGCTTCTTTACAAACTGTTGTGGAACGGGCTGCCGACAGAGATTATAAGACCGAGCTCGAAAGGGCATCTACCGGACAAGAAAAGACAATACCTGCTCCCTATCAAGATTTGTTGCAGCGTTATAACATGGCGATAACCGGACTGAAGAAGTTGACTTCTCAAAGTCAAAAGAGCGGCAGTTCCGTCTCCACTCTTACCCAGGATACCAAGACTTATGTACAGCGCATTTCCACGCTTATGCAGACTCTACAAAAAGAGGTTGCTTCTTTTTATGATCAGATGAACACTTGTGCTTCATCTTTGAAGACAGTCATCACTTCGGTGGAGCAGCTTTCCCTACCCTTTGAGAATCAGGTGTCAAGCATTGCACAGTCACAAATATCGATTGAGAGGATAGCGGAGGCCGTTACCAATATTGACCGGATCGTGGATGTAAAGAAAGGACTTTCGGATAAACTATCCAAGACAACAACATCCAGCGGAGATCAGTTTGAAGTATTTTCAGAAGCAATTGAAAAAATTTCCCAATCTACAAATATGATGCTGGAGATGATTGAGATAATCAATGGTATTAATAAGCAGACCAATCTTTTAGCTATCAATGCGGCTATTGAAGCGGCGCATGCAGGCGAAGCGGGCAAGGGATTTGCCGTGGTAGCGGATGAAATTAAAAAGCTGGCCGATGAGACGGCTAATAATGCCAGTTTGATTACTAAAACCCTGCACCGGGAAATAGAAAATATCCATAGGGCACATGAGCTCACTTATAATATCAATGAGGATTTTGACCAGTTAAGCTCAGGGATTACGGATATTGCCGGTGCTATGGGTGATATAAAGCATGCTACTCATGAATTGACCAGCGGAAGCGGGGAGATTGTAAGCACGGTTTCGATTTTATCCGGACTCACTAAACAGAATTATCAGTCTTTTGCAGAGATAACCGGTAAAATAAAAGAAATTACCACCGCAAATATTTTGCTCTCAAGCGTAAAGGAGCACACAATGCGCACACTGAATAATCTGACTCAGTCGATCGAGGCCGTATTACATACAACTACAGAACTGGCAGAAGTAAACCATAAGTTACAGGAAGAGATTGGAGGATTCGATGGTGTCATTACCACTGATGAACTCAAATGAATCGGATTATTTAACAAAGCAGATAATTGCTTATATAGGTAATAAGCGCACTCTTCTCAAACTTATCCAAAGCGCGTTACAACAGTGCCTGGGCCATGATGTTAAAGGCAGGTACTTTTTAGATCTCTTTGCCGGAAGCGGAATTGTCTCCCGACTGGCCAAGGCTTTGGGATTTCGTGTATTTTGCAATGATTGGGAATATTTTTCTTATGTTATCAACAGCGCCTTTGTTGTCATTAATAAAAGCAAGGCAGCAACCTTTTATAAAGATTACGGAGGAATCCAAGGCATTATCCGCTATCTTAATCAGCTTCCCGAACCTGAAACTCAA
>CAZEPL010000003.1:0-78789 GCA_964514135.1 uncultured Spirochaetaceae bacterium
TTGTGTGATTGATTTCGGAAAGAATCCTATAAGTTATCCGAATCCAAACGTGTTAAGCACAAAATGATATCCGCATTCTTTGCTCCGGCCCTTTCTAAAACCGTAAGATCCGTGGCATTTCCCACGATAGTAAGTGCCCCTGTTTCACTGTGAATATACTGACAGGCTTCCGCATCCTTATCGATGACCACCAGATTATGTTTGCCGTCCACAAGCAGTTTAATAATCTCCTGGCCTATTGTCCCCGCACCCGCAACGATAATATACATATCCAGGAAATAAATATGCCGCAGGTTTTAATAATTTCACCCGAGGGAATTATCTTCCCGTCAATAACCAGTGGTGATACCGCCCTGCGCGGTATACTCAATCTGAATACTTCCCTTTTTATTACTTTTACAAGCACACTTACCCTGAACACTTTGATGCCGCCGATGATCATCATTAACAGAAAAAGCTGTCTGGCTAAAAACCCGAACGAAGAGCTGCCGATGTCTTCAGTGGAAAAACCGGTTGTGGTCAGAATTGCCGTGGTTTGAAAAAGTACGGCACGAAAATTCTTTTCCACCTGCTGCCAGAATAACAGCGGATTATCTGCTAACTGTGGCAAGGGAAATATTTTAATTACCAGCTCAAAAAAAATGAGTGCCACAAAAATTAAAATGAATCCCCACCAGGAGCGCATTTCACTAGTATCCGCCACTACCTTAATATCACCCTTCAATATTCAATAATGAATGAGAAAGTTGGTTCCTCCCAGAATCATTCCCAAAATAAGGATGTATTCTATAAAAATGTAATTGGCGTGTCCTGCCGTCTGATAATAAGCGATACTGGCATCATAAGGAGAAAAACCTCCGGTAGCCAGTGCCGTAAAACTGTGGCAGATACTGTCGAAAAAGTTCATACCGGCAAACACAAGCAAGATTATTATACATAGCGTAAATCCGGTATAGATATACCATAAAATCTTTATAGTATTGGCCAAACCGGGCACTGGGCGAACCGCTTCTATTTTATGGCTCTCTGCGTTAAAGAGCAAATGCGCGCTGCCCTTGCGATAGAGTACCGCGAAAAACAAGGTAAGAATTCCCAAGCCCCCGATCCATTGGATAAGTGCCCGCCAAAAAATAATGCTTTTAGGAAGATTATCCAGTCCTTGAAACATGGTTATACCTGTGGTAGTAAAGCCGCTCATAGTCTCGAAGAAACCGTCTAAAAAACTCGCTTTTATGGCAAAGACAAAGGGCAGAGCGCCTAAACAGGAAAAGACCAGCCAAGCTATACTGCATATCAGCATTGATGCTTTGGTATCCGGTTTGCCTTTGGAAAAAATAAGAAAAAGCAGCAGCCCACAGCCTGACGTTATGACAGCAGGAATAAGAAAGGCATACCAGGTGTTAAGGCCTTGCTGTATTTCACCGCATATAAAAACCACAACAAGCGGTAGCAGAAGTGCCGCACCGAGAATAAGCAGCAGAGAACCAAGCGTGCTGAAAACAATATTAATGGTATGTAATTTATTTCTCATGTCTTATGAGATAAATTATATGTGTTCTTATGAAAAAAGAAACTTAATTATTTTTAATAAATTAATCCATGTAAATCCGTGAGTTATTAATAATCAGTAATCAAGACGCTTTATTTCCCCACCACCGGCGGTAACATAATATGTAAACTCAGTATCCGGCTTGCCTTTTTTATTCCCTTTAAAGAATACAAATCTTCCATCGGCGGAAAATTGCGGCATCCAAAAGATATAATCCTCTTCTGCAATAAATAAAGTATTGCCGCTTTCTATATCGAGGATATTAATCCCACCATTAGAATCGCAAACAAACTTCATACTATCCGGAGAAAAATCACAGGATCTATAAGCTGTTGTGCCGAAAAGGTTCTTGCTGCCTTCAACTTTAAATACATCTGAAAGAGACATCGTATATTTTTTTTCAATATTGATGAAGAAGATCCTAAGATACACACTACTTACCTCCGGAGGTGAAATGTCAGTGCAGAGAATACATTTTTTTCGATCCAGCGAATATTTTACACCAAGATATATCCCCGGATACAAAAAGGGTCCTCGACAATCAGATGGGGGAGTCATTTGATCCATTACATTTGCATAAAGTATTGTTATGGTTCCATCTAGCGAAATATGATAAATATCCTTGGAGAAAACAATAATACCATCTCCATTCTCATCCCACACAGGAAACCTGTTATCGATATTTAGCTGTCTGAACAAGGCTGAAGATGGTTCTGTAAACATCACCATACCATCCTTTACAAATAATAATTTGTGTCCTTGTATTGACCACGTGAGCCTTGGACTGTATTTATCGAAGTGTGTTAATGTGCTTATTTTATATGATGAAGTATCTATAATAAGCAGCTGATACGGCAGTTTGGAGCCGCAAACAACGGCGATATATTTAGCGTCAGCGGACCATGACACTTCATGAATAACCACATTGTGCAATAGTTCGATATGTTTCATTTCGGAAAAAGAGTTTATATCTATTATCTTTAAGAAACGCTGATTAAGCATAACAACCTGAAAAGCCAACTTTTTTTTATCGAGCGAAACAGAGATTCTGAAAAAATTATGTTCGTCTTTATAATCTGTCAACCGCTGAACTATTAAGTGCTCATCTACAATATATATCTGCTGATGACCATGCCGCCCTGCTGTGAACACATAATTTATAATGGATTTACCGGATTCTTTTTCTCCTGTTTGAGCACTTAGTACGACCGGACAAAAAAACAATAATAAAACAAAAATTATTCTTCTCATATTATATAAGCATAGCATGAATGTTATAATTGGCTGTAAAATTTCTGTAAAAAATTGTAAAACACTTACTAACGATCATCCGGAAGACAGCCTGCACATCGACATAAAGCCGTTTATACCGGCGGTTTTTCATGCAAGAGAAAACACTGTTTTTTGCTGTGTAAATATATATAATATAAACTAAGACAATTTTATAATGGAAACATATGTGCCTAATAAACGTCCAAGCATCGGTTTACTCTTCGATTTTTTATATGATAAATATCAGTTGAAGATCTGGGAGGGTGTAACCAAAACCGCTTATGATTTGGACTTAAACCTCTACTGCTTCCCGGGTGGTGAATTGGAAGATCCCTCTGGAAACTCTGTGCAACGTAATATTGTCTTCGACCTGGTTCTTCCTTCCCGATTGGACGGTGTTATTATCATGTCGGCAGTGATCGCCAATTTTATTTGCATAAAGAAATTTGATGAATTCTATAAACGCTTTAAGGTTATTCCCAATCTAAGCATCGGGATTGATATCCAAGGCAGCCCCAGCCTGCTTTTTGATAATACGAAAGGCATCACGGATATGGTCACTCATTTTGTAGAGGAACACAATTTTAAACGTATAGCCTATATAAAGGGACCTCCCGAAAATATTGAGGCCAAATAGCGCTATTCGGCGTATGTGAATGCCCTTTCCACGTATAAGCTTGCCTATGATCCTGAACTGGTTGCTCCCGGTCTTCATTTCCTGGGTTCCGGCGAGAGTGCCGCAAGGCTTCTTTTTGACGAACGCAGAATTCACTGCGATGCCATTATCGCAGATAACGACATCACTGCCATAGACGCACTAAATGCTCTTAACAGGAGGGGCATCAGGGTTCCCCAAGATGTGGCACTGGCCGGTTTTGATAATATTGAAGAGAGCCGTTATATAAAACCTCAATTAACAACCGTACACCAGCCGCTCATGAATTTGGGATACGAAGCGGCTGCCATGCTTATAGCCCAGATTAAGGGTTTGGAATGCCCCACTACCAAGATATTACCTACGCATTTGCGTATAAGGCGTTCCTGCGGATGTAATTATAAAAGCAAGTACTATTGTCTTCCCGGTGATCCTCCCAATAAAGGATCTTTAACACATCGGCTTTTACAAGGTATTAAGGATTCGCTTATTGACAAAATTAAAAAAATCGTTGACGATTATCTTATTAAGGCTGACTCGAGCAGTACTTGTTATGATTGGATTACACGTCTTGTGTCTGTTTTTTTTGATGCATTGTTGAAATCCGACGAAGAAATGTTTTTAAAACCGCTTAAAGAGACAATCATGCTGGTTGAACCGGAAAACATAGATGTTTTCGATTGGCGCCATATTCTTAATGCATTTTTCTACGAAACGCTTTCTATACTAACCCAGACAAAAGATATACTAGCACTGCTGCAGCTCTGGAACAGAGCTATAGAAATGCTCTGGGAAATAGAGATCAGAAGCAAGGCAGGTTACATAGCAGAATCCGACCGTATATTAAAAAATATAAGCTGGATCGGACAAGAACTGATAGCCACATTTAGTACAAAGAAATTTAAACAGGTTATCAGTAAGGTTTTTTCCAACATGGATATTAACCGTTTTTATATCAGCGAATACGTGGAGAGCAGACATTCTCAAACAAACAGCCGTTTTATGCAGGCCTATGAATAGGGATCATTTCGTGAAGATCTGTTAAAAAAAGATAAATTTAAAACTACCTCCACACTATCACTCTGCACCAAGAGAGAAGATAAAAGGGACTGCCTTATTGTTATCCCTTTATTCATAGAACAGGAAAACCTGGGATTTTTTATTCTAGAGCACAGCAACCTGCAAGGCCTTATTTATGAGAATCTGGCCATCCACTTTAAAGCCGTACAAAATAGAATCAAATCCATGGCTTTACTGCATGAGCATCTCTATAAAAGCAAAAATTTTTCACAACTCAATATCAAACAATATTTACAGGAATTAATTGAAAGCCTAAAGATTTCATATTCTTTTAATGCAACTGTACGTGTAAAACTTAATTCGGAGGATATTTACATATCATTCGAGAAAGCTATTCCGCTGGGGCTTGTGGTCAATGAACTGGTATCAAACTCTATGAAACACGCTTTCCCTTATAAATTGCAGAAAGAATCAGCCAAGATTGAGATTGCCTGCCGCCGCTTTAACGATACCAAGCTCTTTTTAAGTGTGAGCGATAATGGTGTCGGTTTATCGGAGGAGTTTGATATACACAATACAACATCTCTGGGAATGCAAATCGTATACAATATAATCGAAAATCAATTAGACGGCGATATCAATCTTGTCCATAAGCAGGGTCCCTGCTTTAATATGTGTATACCCCTTTGAGCCTGCATTGCTTTTTTATTAAAAGCCCAATTTTTTAGTAAATATCCGACGGGCAGATTTCCTGAAATCAAAAGTACTGTTTTTTTACATTTAAATGCATATACTAGATAGTAACAAATCCTTTATGGAGATTTAATTGCCCGGAAAACGTCCGCGTATCGGTTTTTTAATTGATTTCTATTATGATGAATATCAGTTGAAGATATGGGCTGGAGTAGTCAAAGCAGCTCAAGATCTTGATCTGAACCTCTACTGTTTTACCGGAGGTGCCATAGCCTGTCCTGTTGAAAACTCAATTCAGCGTAATAATGCTTATGACCTGGTTCTTTCCTCAAAATTGGATGGTGTCATAATTATGTCCGCTGTAATAGGAAACTATATTTCCCTGAAAAGGTTTAAGCATTTCTACGAGCCCTTCAAAGCTCTTCCCAATGTCAGTATCAGTGTGGAAATCGAAGATTGTCCCAGTGTCCTTATCGATAATAAAAAAGGCGTGGCCGATATGGTGTCCCATTTAGTAGAGGAACATAATTTCAAGCGCATAGCCTTTTTTCAAGGACCTCTGGAAAATCCTGAAGCTCAAGCCCGTTATGCCGGTTACCTTGACGCCCTGGCAAAACATAACATCAGCCTGGATCCGGAGCTTGTTGCACCCGGTACTTTTTTTTCAGGCTCGGGAGAGAGAGCCGTTAGCCTTTTATTTGACCAGCGTAAAATCCAATGCGATGCTGTTGTTACATGTAACGACTGGACAGCCATTGGAGCGCTTCATGGTCTTTTAAAAAGGGGAATTCGCGTCCCCGAAGACATAGCGCTGGCCGGTTTTGATAATATCAGACAGGGCCGCTTTATTAAACCGCAATTAACGACCGTGCACCAGCCCTTTACCAATCTGGGCCTCCAGGCCGTCGCCATGCTTGTTAACCAGCTGAAGGGTGTAAAGTTTTCGAAGCTAAAGATGCTTCCCACACATTTACGCATCCGACATTCCTGCGGCTGTCATCATGAGAGTAAATACTATTTTTATCTGCCTTTTTCGAAAGACAAAACATACTTAACACCTGACCTCTTTAAGCGCATGCGAAACAAGCTTATTCAAGAAGTTAAACACAAAGTAGAAGAGTATTTCATTGACACAACTTCCATCAATACTTCGAACAATTGGATTGCACATTTAGTAGAGAGCTTATTTAAATCCTTAATTACATCAAAAGGGGAGCCGTTTTTAACCACATTAGAAAAAACGGTCATCAATGTGGAACCGGACAATATCGATATTTTCGGCTGGTGCCATATTTTGTCCATTCTGTTTAATGAATTACTGTCTGTTCTCCATGAACAGAAGGACATAATCACACTGCTTAACTTGCGGACTATGGCAGTCGAAACGCTTTGGAAAACAGAGCATAAGATTGAGGCTGAATACATCATAAAAGCCAACCGCCTATTCAGAGAGGTCAGCTGGATTGGCCAAGACCTTATTACCTCGTTTGATATAGGCAAATTGAAGCAGGTTTTAATTGCATCCCTTCCCAGTTTGGGGATTAAGCGCTTTTATGTAACCGGATTCACCCGCCAGGATAATGACACGGCATTCAGCCGTTTCATAGAGGCCTTCGAATGGGGAAAAATCCGTCATGATCTTCTACGTAAAGAGGAAATGGAAACCAAGTTTATTATACCTCTCTGCTTCAAAGTACAAGAAAATAAAGAATGCCTTATTATTATGCCCCTGTTTGTTCAAACTGAAAAACTGGGTTTTCTTATACTGGAACACAGCAGTATCGAAGGCCCAATTTATGAAAATCTGGCCATTCAGGTGAGCAACGCATTAAAAGGCGTAAAACTTGTGGAAAAGCTTTCCCAACAAGCTGAATCTCTATCCGCGTCCAATAAGGAAAAGGAGCTTCTTCTTAAGGAAGTACACCATAGAGTAAAAAATAATATGCAGGTAATAAATAGTCTTTTGAATCTGCAAAGCCGCCAGTCCCACAATAAGGATACGGCTCATCACTTCAAAGCCATTCAAAATAGAATAAAGTCCATGTCTATAATTCATGAACACCTCTATAAAAGCAAGGATTTGACAAGACTCAATCTCAGACATTATTTACAAGAACTTGTAGAAAGTCTTAAAATGTCTTATTCAATTAATAACACTGTAATTACAAAGGTAGATTCGGAGGAAATTTATATACCACTTGAAAAGGCCATTCCACTCGGGCTTGTGGTAAACGAACTTGTATCGAATTCTTTAAAGCATGCCTTTCCTCCGGAATATAAAAATAAATCTGCCAAAATAGAAGTTATATGCTGCCGTGCTAAAGACAATAAATTGTTCTTAAGTGTACAGGACAACGGTATAGGCTTGGGCAAAGGATTTGACATGCGCAATACCGCATCTCTGGGCATGCAAATCGTATATAGCATAATAGAAAACCAATTGGATGGAAACCTCGACCTTGTACATGATCAGGGCCCTCATTTTAAGATGCTTATACCCCTTTAAGCTTCAGTAGTATTTCAACACTTATGTTTTTCAGATTATACACCCGTACGTTTTTAATCATTTAAGTAGTTTTTTAATATACCTATAATTAAGTACTGGACGCTTTAATGTAAAATATATATGCTTTTTTTAATTAATGGAATACCTCCCATTAGGGCGAACAGGATTACAAGTATCTCAGCTTTGTCTCGGGACGATGTCGTTTGCTAAAGAAGCATGAGAAAACATATTATGAGATTACTGGCCGTTTAGAAGAAAGAAGCGGTATTGAATATTAAGGTGAAAAATAGATAAAAAATGCTCAGCCATAAAACTCAAATTTATCTCCTCATCTGTATTTCTACAATACTTGTAAGTCTATATGGTTCCAATAATGATGCATTAGATAACGAACCGATGCATGATTCAGTTTTAGCAAAAACTCTCTATTTAAACGCTGTAGGAACAGTTGCCGATATGCGTTTCAAAAGTTCTTATATTGACTCTAACGGTGCTGTGGGAACGAATCAAGTTAGCTGGTCCAATCTCGCCATTCAAGTAGAGGCAGCATATTTGGGCTCTATTGTTGCCATAAGAAATAATGATTATGATCTGGCCAATAGATGTTTAAAGACTGTAGAATTTGCTTTGAGCCATCAAAACAACAACGGAACTTTTACAGGTAGCAGCGCAAAAGATAAAGCACGCTTTATTGTACTCAGCTGTGCTGCACTTACCTTTTTAGAAAAAAGTATGTGGACAGACAAATTTGTAGATAGAATTAATTATGTTGTCAGCAAGTTTCATAAGATAGCATTGTGGGTAAAGGATCACTCTGCTAGTGAGCCAGCGATTCATAATACAAATATCAAAGCAGCAGTAGCATTGGTTTTACTAAAAGTTGGCTTTAAAGTGGATAATGATGAATTGTTTAAAGAGGGCGAAAGCTATTTAAAACAAGTTTTTGTCAATCAAGACAATTGTGGTTTTTATCTAGAAGAAGGCGGTTGGGATTCAAGTTACCAAATGGTCACCTGCTTTTTATTATATTCTATATATATCGCCGTTTTTTTTGAGGTCGAAAGGCAAACACAAATTATAAAATCATTAGAGTTAGCCTATGAATGGGAAAAGCAAAGAATAGATAAAAACAGCGGAAAAATCGATGGCACAGGCAACACCAGAACTGCGAATGAAATTGCAAAATCGCCGGAAAGCAAGTCAATTAATTATTTTGAAGCAACTTTGTCACTGGCCTATTTATATTCCCTTGGTTTTGAACAAGCAGATATCTATGCAGATTCCGTTGCTCGGTATTTAGTGGAAAATGTAAACTAATTATTCTAAAATCAGAGGTCAAATAAAAAATAATCTTTCAATCTTTCTGTTAGCTCACATTAATATTATTAGCTTTATCGAATTTTAATATTGAACATGATTTTTTTATCAACACTTGACAATATTCCCCTTGTCGAATAGGGTATGGAGAAATTTAGTGGAGGAAACTATGCATTTACTAAAGACTATTGCTTTTCTTTCTATATTTTTACTATTAATTACACTCTCCTGCGGCGGAGAAGGTTCGGAGTATAAAAAGATGGAACAAGACAAAGAAAAAAGCGACAGCTCTTATTCACCGCAAGAAAAAGGCCTGTACGCCTTTTTTTATACAAGTAAAGGAGAATTTGTAGTAAAGCTGTTCGACAAAAAGACACCCAAAACAGTTGAAAATTTTACAGGATTGGCAATGGGCACAAAAGAGTGGATAGAGCCTTCTACCGGGCAAAAGCTTAAAAAGCCCTTCTATAACGGTCTCATATTTCATAGAGTGATCAAAGACTTTATGATTCAAGGCGGATGTCCTTTAGGCAGCGGAACAGGCGGACCAGGTTACAAATTCGAAGACGAATGCTTTACGCAGGGATCAGAACTAAAGGGTAAAATTGGGGATGAAACCACAGCCATACAGGTCTGGAACTTTATAATTGTACCTTATGCTCAGGCCCATAACGGTGATGTACCCGATAAGGATATTAAAGCTGTAATCAAGCGCGTTGTTAACGAACAGAGTGTACGACCCCTCATAGATAAGACCGTAGAATATTTCAAAGACAAAATCGGCATAACGGAAAAGGGGTACGGCATGGAGCTTGTTCATCCCGTAGATTATGCTACGCTCTGTATGGCCAATTCCGGTCCGAATACAAACGGATCCCAGTTTTTTATTGTAACAAAGAAAGAAGGCTGTTCCTGGCTCAACGGTAAACATACGGTATTCGGAAAAGTTGTCCATGGTAGGGAAACAGTGCATGCCATAGAAAATGCAGCCACAGGGAACCAGGATAAGCCTCTGGAGGATGTGGTTATACTACGGATTGAGATTAAAAGAGTGGAATAGCCAAAGGAGCATAGGATTTTTATACAACAGCCAGTTCTTAAAAAAGCTGTGCATACACCGCGGATTATTTCTCTCTTCACTCATGTTCGGGAGCGGTCTTAAGCCTTTGGTAATTGGTGGCTTTTTCCAGGCCCTCAACACGATATTTTGACCTGCCGTTTATAATCTCGGCCAGCTTAATTTCCGGAATCAGATTAAAAAAAACAGGATAGAGAAACTCATCATATGATTTAAAATTGATAAGATGTTGTTTCAGGGCATGGTTTTTGCGGACTGTTTCAAACAGCGGAGTGCCCGGGTAAATTCTATAATAAGAGTTCACACCAACGGTAGCAACAGGCTGGTCATCAAGGAAATCAATGACAGCTTTGGCCTGGGCAGGGTCTTCTCCCGGAGCACCTACAGAAAGGTCTACGGCTACCTTGATGTGATACAGGGAAGCCAGCCGGAAAAACTGCTCAAGTCGTGACAGTGAACCTGTCCTCATACAGGGAGTATCCAGGCTTAAAGTAAGAGACTTGGCCCCTGATTCTTTTAAACGGCTAAAAAGCTCTTCGGAAAACGGTTCGGGCTTCATGTAAAGAGACCAGTTGATGCTGCCCGCCTGCTCCACTATAGCTTTACACACAGCAATACAGTGCTCAAGCTGTTGATTGAACTCACTGTCACACAAATGAAAATCATTAAAGCCCATAGCCTTTAATTCAGCGAGCTCTTTTCCCGTGGCCTCCGGCGGATGAAAAACCAGCCGCTTTCTAGCTTCAACACAGAAGAAACAGTTTTCCGTACATCCCATCTGTGTACGAAAGCCTACAATACCCTCTTTTTCAAGGTACGGCGTATAATCCACTGCTTTTTTTCTGGGAAAGGAAAATCCATCCGGGATGTCAAATCCGTTCCATATACTGTCCACAGGCTTCTCTTTCTCTACAGCATCCAATAGACGGGGCAGGGCTTTCTCTCCAGGACCGACAACTCCCCAATCCGCTCCAGTATACTGCAAAACGGCTTCCGGCATTATGGAGAATCCCGAGCCGCCCAGAATAACTTTGAGTCCGTGTTTCTTACAGCAGCTGACATAATCTCTTATCTGATCCAGAAAAAACTCGTTGTTCTGATAGAGTACCGTATCTATCTGGCGGATAGTAAGCCCTGCGACACCGGGATTGCTTTTCATAATCGCAGCATCAATCTCGCTCTGCGGATCGGAAGAAAAACAGAGGTCAAGCACAGTGCAGTCATGCCCGGACTGTTCCATGGCCCCGGCCAGATATTCAAGACCAAGCGGAATAACAGGAGGAAAATGATAGCGATTAGGGTTTATTAATAAAAGATGCATGTTCAATACTACCCTATAAAAAGTATCAAGACCATAGACAATCAACTTCAATGGAGGTATGTTTTTAGGATCTTAATTCTAGATCGCTTATAAAACAGGTAAAAGACTGTGGGGGTTTTTGTAGGGCTTAAGGTGCCGCTTCGCGTCCGGCACAGTGTTACTTTTATCAACATGTCTGCAATTTAATACACATCACTTCCCTGTGGTCCCAGACCCGATTCAATAAAATATTCCCCAAGAATAAAATTAATACACGTATTTTTATAAGCCGTTCCTTTATATATATCGCTTATTTTAATTTTGATATTTTCTACTTCCTGATTAAATTCAATAACCTGTATCCCTGCCGTATCACTTAATTCAAATTCTACTAATTTATCATTTGTATCAGCATCAAAGATTATAATTGACTTTAGCCGAGAATTTTTTAAAAAAAGATCCGGTTTATTGTAACAAATATAGCCATTTGAAATAATTAATCTATTAATAGCGGCCTCAAATTTTATGTATATATATTCATTAATCGCATAGCGAGCGCCGGCGTTTGCCCACGATTTTTTTAACTCCATGTAAATACCCATATTCGCAGGAGAATAATGTATGCTGCCTTCTACTAAATAAGAAGTTGCAGAGTATTGGCCGTTTACGAATTGAAATGAATTATCGGGCGTTGGGAAATATCCTTCATATAAAAGGCTGTCGTCATCTCCATATATGAATCACCACTTGCTTTCTATTTAATCCAACTCAAAACTTACGGACACAGTCTCTTTTATGGAAATCTGGCCCAGTGCAATGGTTGCCATATCCACTGTATCTTGGGTGTTTGTGTTTACCGCAACATTAGTTAATAAATAACTATCCCGGTGCAGCCAATTTCTTTCGGGCTGCCATTCACTTATAACGTGAGGACGGCCTGCTCTTTGTCCGAGTCCCTGCGCCATTGTAAGTGCTTTTTGTTGTGCCGCATTTAATGCCAAGGAGCGAGCCTGTTCCCTGAATTCGCTTAATTTTGTGGTGCGGAACTGGATATGATAGACATAATTGATCCCTGTTTTCAGCAGTTCGCATAATAATTCTTCAAACTGATCGATCTTTGTCAGGGTAATTGAAATTCTTTTATATACATTATATCCCTCAATATTCCTTGTGCCATGACTGTAGCTGTCGGCATAATCGGGTACCACATTCAAGTAATCCGTCATTATGTGTTTGGGTTCAATATTAAATTGTTTAGCTACCTGTTTAACCTTTTTTACAATGCTGTCATTTTCCTCTCTGGCTTTTTGTACCGACTTGTGCCATGTGCCTGCTCCCACACAAAAGATAATCTGGTCGGGCACTACCTTTACCTCGGCTTCTCCTACCACGGAAATGAGCCGCGGCTCGTCTGATTGATTACCTTTGGATGAAACGGTGAAAATAAATCCCAATAAAACCATACCTGCGATTATTATCTTGGATGTATTGTCTTTCATATATACCTCCTAAAGTAGAATGAATTATCTATTTAAGGATTATGATATGAATTGAAACTAGAGTTGTTATAAAAAGGTAAAAAAATGTAAAAAGGTGTAAATAGCTACATGATTGGATTATTTTACATATTATCTACTCATTTGCTTTGTATTGGATATTGGCAGATAAATAAAGCTGCCTTCTTCATCATACCCGCCTTCTAATAGTATTCCATGCCAGTGAGGATGAAATCGAGCGAAGTCACCTGCTGTATGATAGGACAGGATCAAACCAGTTTTGATATTAAGCACAGAATATCATAGCTAAATAGATTCTGTCCGGTGAGATAAAGGAAGGCAATACCGTGGTTATAGAGAGAGTAAAAGATAATTTCGCCGTGAAAAAGGGGTAGTACATGATTTCACCCTTGGTATATATACTAATTATTACTTTAATCTTATCAAATCGTTTTTGGATACTCTAAAAAGGTCTCCCTGTTCATTAGAAATGAGTAGTTCTTGATCGTTTAAAAAGCAGATCGCTTCGCATTGTTTGGCATCTATGGGTAACCACAGAACTGTACCATAAAAAAAATTATCTTCTGTATAATCCTCAAATACCCAAATGGCAGTATAAGTAAGAATTGCCAAGGCTTGGCCTGATAATAGAGCATCAGCTGACGTTACTTGTTCATCGCTATTAAACAAAGCTATTAACTCGGGAATATTACACTCATTTTGTTTTGCTGTTAAAGCGGTAGAGTTTAGTATATTTATCGCCCAGGTGTTTCGTGAGTAGATAGAGTTTGCCTTGTGTAAAAAAGATTGCTTCGCAATCAAAGTTTCTCTTGTTAAGAGGGGGAGGAAACTCATTTTGGTCTGGATATTTAAAATTATACTTAAAAATCTCTTCTACTACTGTGATCTGATCTGGATCAACTTCCGGTACAACATATATGCAGAGATCCTGACGACTATTGTCGTTATTTCCACAGTCACCAATTATCAGATTATTGTTACCATCAATTGAAATATCTTCCCAGTCTATGTTAACTGCATGGTCAATCTTTATACCCTGGTTTATATCGGTGCCAGGTGGGTATTTATCGCTACCATCAAGCTGCACGGCAAATATTCTGGCAATGTCTCCGGAGTCATTATGGGTCCAGATAACATTACTATATTGGCGGCTCTTAATAAGTCCTGAGGATTCACTAATGAGATCATTGGCGAATTGGGCAATTGGTTCTAATATAACAGATGTCTCCGCTGGAATATCTACACTTTTTAAAGGGGGCAGTGAAACACAACTCTGGAATAAAAAAAATAATAAAGCATATATGTAATATTTTTTCATAAATCTATTCGCATCCGATAATAGATAAAATATAGCCTTAAGTCAAGGAATATTCTTAAGCTACCTATTAAATGATAGCTAAATTTATAATTTCGCTTAAGGAATTTTTTGGAAAAAAGTGGGAAAATCGAAAAAATTGTGCAAGCATTAGCAAACTAAAAGTAAAAAATCTCTCTTTTAAAAGTCATCAATTTAGACTTTCCAGATCAAAGGTTGGAGGCGAGCGCCCGTTTTTAACTAAATGACACAATATTCAGGATCTTAAATCTACCTTGTGTAATGTTCTGTTTTTCACTATCATATCCCCGTGTCTAGTGCGCATTATTAATGAATATTAACAACAAAAAATTACTATTAATTTTATTTATTACATCTCTTTTATTATCCACATGCGGTAAACACAGACAAACACATGTTTGCTTTTTTTACTGGCAGCAGAACTTTACTCTCTCCTCCAAGCAGCTTAAGTACCTTGAAAAATTAAATACAGATAAATTATACCTTAAATTCTTTGATGTGGATTGGGATGAAACTGTGAAAGATGCGGTCCCGCTTGCCAAGATTCACTTTAAGACGGGAGTACCTGCTGACATTGATATTATACCCTGTGTTTTTATAACCAATAGAGCTTTGGAAAAGATAACCTCTCATGACATCCCACTCATGGCTCAGAGGATTGTCACTCTTTTAAAAACACTTCAAAACACATATAACATTAATCACTTGAGCAAACTGCAGGTCGACTGCGACTGGACACTAAGCACAAAGCAAAAATATTTCGCTCTTTTAAAGCAGATAAAAAGTCTCGAAGGACAATTAACACTCTCGGCCACCATTCGACTGCACCAGGTTAAATATTCCGACACAACCGGAATACCCCCTGTTGATAAAGGAGTGTTGATGTTTTACAACATGGCGGATCTTGACGACATCCAAACCGATAACTCAATTATCGATCTCAGTGCGGGAAGGGATTACCTAGATGATTTGCCCGATTATCCATTGCAGATCGATATCGCCTTACCCGCATTTTCCTGGGCTGTTTTGCTGCGGTTCGATAAAGTGACAAAACTAATCCACAATGTAACACTCGATATGCTTGAAAAAATGACACAGTTTGAACAAATAGCAAAAAAGCGCTTTAAGGTAAAGCAAAGTTGTTATTTTAACGGGTATTATCTATACAAAGATGATATATTACGCTATGAGGACGTTGAGATGCCTGTATTACGAGAGGCGGCCGGAATGCTTGCCTCAAAAATTCGTAATCAGGATCTTAATATCATTTTTTTTCATTTAAACACATACTTAATAGAGGAGTATTCGTATGAAGAACTGGAAAGTATTATCAATCGTTTTCATTAGTTATTTACTTATACTGCCTGTTTATAACACATACGCCTGCGGCTGGGTGGATTTCACCATGTACTATAACCTCTTTGATCCCACTCTCTTGCTGACAGATGAGTACTCTCCTCTCTTTTATACTACGCCGTTGTATTCCAACCATTGGATACACGGGAGTTCGGCGCAGGATGATAATGTGGCCGAGTGGGCGCGTTTTTTGCTAATTAACTCACCTGATAACAATATTCACGCCATGATATACGATACCACGCTTGAAGAGTTGGAAGCAGCCTATAACGGAAACTACAGAGGTAGTAATAAACTGCTTCATTATCTAATAAAAAACAATCGTAAAGAAGTCTTACACTATATACTTTTCGCAAAGCAATGCGAAAAATACTGCAACATACGTGATTACTGGGATGAAAAACCCAGTGACAACGGGGAAGTTGAACTTATTGAACTGGGGAAAACAGGAAGTACTGAAAGTAAATCTCGCTTTATCAGGCTGCGTTATGCTTTTCAGACCGTTAAGTTATTGCACCATTATGACAGGCTTAGGGAGTGTATTTTGCTTTATGACGAGGTTATTGCTCCATCCGGCGAAGACAGTATTATCAAATACTGGGCGCTGGATCACAAAGCCGGTGCACTGCTTAAGCTGAATAAAAGAGCAGAGGGCTTATATCTTTTCTCCAGGGTGTTCGCCGCATGTCCGAGTAGAAGATACAGCTCATTTTATAGCTTTGATGTGGCCACACAGCAAGAGTGGGAGCAGTGCCTTGCCTATTGTAAAAATAATGATGAAAAAGCCACCCTCTACTTTTTAAGGGCCATGGACCCCAGCAGCGTGGCACTGGAAGAGATTAAGAGCATTTACCGGCTAAATCCGGCAGCGGAATATTTGAATTTATTAACCGTGCGGGAAATAAACAAACTGGAAAATGAGCTTCTAAAAGATGAGCTAAAAGATAACTATATTATTATAAGAAAAAGCGGCGGAACTCATAACTATCACAAGCTCCTGAATTACCTTAAAGAACTGAAAGATTTCGTGAACATGGTTATCAAAGAAAAACCAATACAGCAAAAAGCGTTCTGGCAGATATGTTCTGCGTACCTTGATTTTTTGAGCTATAATCTGAAGACAGCTAGAAGTACACTGAACAGTATTTCAACCGTGAACAGCAGTTACAGGAGACAGATCAACATCATACACACGGCAATTGCCGCAAGCGGGCTTAACACCATAGATAAGAAAGCTGAAAATGAAATCATGACGATGTTATTAAATGCCTACCCTGAAAATATTGCTAATCGTGAAATTACCCGATACGTGCTTGATTCAATGCGTGCTCTCTATACTAAAAAAAAGCCGTTCACATATTATTACACCGGTATATACGATTTACGCTGTAATCCCGACCAGGCGACCATACAGCAGTTGTTTGATCTGGCAAGCCAAACGCAGCATACGCTTTTTGAAAAATTCCTCCTGCTAAGAATGAACGCCTATTTCAGCGGTGAATATGTATTTTCGGCAGAGGTGCTTATGAATAAAACGGATTACATGGAACTGAAAAATTCACTGCTTGAGATGAAAGCTATGCTCCTGTTACTTGCTGATGAAATCCAGGAGGCTATTGCCATCTATGCTTCTTTACCCGAAAAAGTGAGGAGTGAACGCAGATTCATCGATCCGTTTACCACAAGTATACACGATATTATTTGGGATGATTATTATGACGGGAAATTGATATCAAGATTCGAGTTCGCCAAAAAACTGCTGGAATTAAAAACCAGTATAAAAAAGAATCCCCAAAACGCCCACGCCTATTACCTGCTGGGCAATGCCTATTACAACATAACCTATTTCGGGAAGTCCTGGGATCTGGTGGGTTATTTCAGAAGCGGGTCTTATTATTCGGGCTTCACCGATTGCTCCAGGGCTTTGAACTATTATAAAAAGGCCTTTGAGCTTTCCAAAGACAGGGAGCTGAAAGCGGAATGCTGTTTTTTAATGGCAAAGTGCCGACAGAACATGTTCGATCTGGAGTATAATACGGAAGATTATGGGTATGGATATGGGTCCGATAAATGGAAAAGGTATATACGTGAAAATGAATATTGGAAAGCCGAAGAATTAAAACACGATAAAGGATACAGGGAATATTTTAAGATATTAAAAGGCGCCTATAGCGATACTGATTATTACAGAAAAGTAATAAAAGGGTGCAAGTATTTTAAGTTTTATGCGTCGCGTTTTTAAGGATGTGATAGCATTAACTTCATTTCAATTTAATACATCATATTGATTACAATATGCTGCTCTAATTCCGAAACCACAATTGAGGCATCTTTAAAGGAGGGGGCACTCATAAAGCCCATGGCGTCATTGGAAAAACCATATCCTTCGAGTGGTATTCCAAAAAGGCCTTTGTCCATAGAGCCGTTGCTGTTTTCATCATGTAATAAACACACGGCATAGGTGCCTGACTGGGCAAGATTAAAAACAGCCTGCGCTTTTCCATTCTTGATGGAGACTGCCGCTTTATCAATGGCTTTTTCGGCGTCTTCCGGGAAACCCGCTTCGCTGTTATACAGGGCAAGCAATACTTTTCCCTTGTCATTTCGCAGCCCCTTTATGGTTACATGCAGAGTGCTTGCTTCCTGCTCAGCCCAAAGCGTAACTAAAAAACATATGGTTATCAGTAAAATTATTATTCGTTTCACTATTACTCCTATCAGCGGTTTCATTTATTATTAAACACCGCTCTCTTTCTAAAATGTCACCTGTGCTCTTTTTTTTATTATACTTCATAATTATAACACTAGTTTACTTTGAATTCTTTCTTATCTTTACAGCACAGTATCTGAATAAGATCTCTGCTGCACTTGGTAACCGCCGGTACTGCTCCGCCGGGCTGCACCCATTGGCCGGTCATATAAAAACCTTTTAGCCCCGGCAGGGTCCTCTCATACTGCTTGCCGAAGTTTTCCGGTGTAAACAACCAACCCTCAAATGATCCCTGCCGGTTACCTGTATACTTATAGGTGGTCATGGGAGTTGCGATATCTACCACTTCAATTTTAGCTTTAATCCCCGGATAACGCGTTTCCAGATAATCCACAATATCTCTTTTTATACTCTCTTTTTCCTTATTATACGCAATGCGGTTTTTTGATAATTTTTACCAAAAAGAAAATGAAGTCGGGAATAACACAGTAACTAAACTCTTGCTACCGGTTTGTAAAGAAGCATAAAAAGCATAGTTCTTTACCCACAATCCATCAACATTAAAACTGCCGATTTTAATTGACTTAACAAGGAGGTGAATATCCGTATGCGTAACGGCCTTATATTCAGATCTCAGCCCCAAAGAAATCATCATCAAGGATCACCACAACTTTGCATTTTTGTAACGCTTGTTTATTTTTTTATTTATAAACTTCCCATCCAGCATATTATAAATAGTTGCATAACCGTCCGCAGCGCTTATTATAAGGTCCGCATGAGCCTGTATTCCGTTCTCCAGCTCAATTCCCACTGCCCGCCTTTTCTTGAGTAATATCTTATTTACTTTACAGTTATAGTTAATTTTTGCTCCCATAGCTTTACATTTCGACTCTAATACCCTGGCAAGAAGTCTCGCCCAAGCCTTGCGGCTTGCCCGTTGTGTCACTATAACGGATTCACCCCCTGCTTCCGCCTGAGCGCGCGCGGCGCTACCGCCCCATCCGTACCACTTCTCCGCAGCTCTCAACTTGAGTGCCGGACGCTTCTTCCACGTGCAGCGGCTTCTTGAGGAATAGACGCCATACCGCCGCACCACGTGCTTGCCCTTTGGCGGAATATGCAGCGTAAGCTGCGCGATGAAATCCAAGCCGTAAAAGTACCTGTCCTCGCCCCGAAGAAGTAGCAAATCACTTTTAAAGGATACCGTAAAACTGTCAAGGGCAAAAAATGAGGGTGAAGCTTTAAGGCAAATCACGAACTATTAACTGTGCGATAAAAGCACTAATTTTATTTTTTAGAAGTTTAAAATAATTTTCTATTTAATTTTTCCGCTATGGTTTTTCCTGTTAAGAATGCATTCGGCATACCTCCGCCGTATACAGTCTGATGACCTATGAAATAAAGACTTTTTATTTTATCATAATAATCAAAATATTTACCAGGTAAAGTACCTTTTACAAAAGTTTTTTCTTTGTCCCATGTGAATCCGCAAGACGAACCGTCTGTATTCCCTGTATATTTTTCAATTGTAAATGGAGTGCCTAATTCGCATACTTCTATCTTTGATCTATTTTTGATTTCCGGAATTAATTTTTCCAGCACATCTAAAACTTGTTTTGTTATCATTTTTTTTATTTTTTCATACTCTTCGGTTTTATTTCCATTTTTAATTCCCCAGTTGTTATTCCAACCTTTTGGAGGAGAAGGCATTAGGATTAAAATATTGCTTTTATTTTCTGGAGCATGCCCGGGATTAATAAGGCATGAAGAAAACAATCCTAAACCTATATTTTTAAAATAATTTTTATCATTCAGCCTACTGGAATTTTTTATCATATATTGAGAATAATATAAATGCTTGGCACCGTTAAAATATTTTCTAATTTTAATTCTTGAAACATTTAATCCTAAGTATAACGGAATATATGTTTCAGACATTTCCTGATTTTTTATTTTATCTAAAAATACTTCATCAATATATTCATCTCCTATAAGATTTAAAAAAACTTTTTTTAAATCCATAGCAGTTATTATATTTTTACCGTACAATTTTTTTATATTTGCTTTCTTAATTAATTCAACTCCAACAGCTTTATCATTTTCAATAATAATTTTTTTAACTTTCACAGAAGTTAATAATTCTCCGCCAAAAGATAAATATTTTTCCTTCAATTTATTTGCTAATCCCTGGAATCCATTATATGGGTAATTTTCCATTTCAATTAAGCTTACCCATTCTGCAATAAAATAAAATAGATCAACGCCCTTATACCCCCAGTTTGAAAAAAAATCATAAGCTTCTCCATTTTCGTCCAGGTATTTTTTTAATACATCGACTGCTTTATATTTCTTGAGTTCCTTCATGACTTTCATACAGTTTTTCGGCATGATTTTTCCATAATCCATGAATTTCCTTATTTTTTTTAAACCTTTATATGAAAAAGGATTGGGGATTTTTGAAATCGCTGAATAAACATTTATTCCTTCTTCTATATGCTTATAAAAAGCAAGTATCTGATTTTTTTCTCTAACAAATAAATCCGAAATATCTTCAAAGAATTCTTTTACAGTTCGTGGAGAAAAGTTAAAATCCTTAAAACTGAATGAACTCGAGTATTGCTTAAAATTAACTTCAGCAATTAAATCCAATTCTTCCATAAAACCCTGGATAAAAGGAACCCCGACACTTATGACTCCGGAATCAAAAAAATAACCTTTCCTGGTGAACCCGCTTGCATGACCACCTACTACATTGTGTTGTTCTAATATTATTACTTTTTTCTTTTTTTTAGCTAGAATGATAGCAGCGGTCAGTCCGCTTATCCCTCCGCCAATAATTAATGCTTCATATGACATATTTATCTCCTTTATAATAATTAAGATAGTTCCAGAATCACTTAGCTGTGTGATTCTTCCAAATAAACAATGCTCAATCAATATTTTAACATTTTTATATAATGCATTATATGCTCAACACCTTTTTTATATACACCCGCATCTTAAGAGAGCGTGTTTAAAAATATTTTTTCAATATACTATATTAATTGTGATATAATAATCTGATCCTATAACCTCTATCGAGGCATCTTTAAAGGGGGGGGCGCTCATAAATCCTTTGGCATCATTAGAGAACCCATACCCTTCCAGTGGAATACCAAAAAGGCCTTTATCCATGGAGCCGTTATTGTTTTCATCGTGTACTAAACACACCGCATAGGTACTGGAATGGTCAAGATTAAAAACAGCCTGCGCTTTGCCATTCTTGATGGACACTACCGCCGTATCAACGGCTTTTTCGGCGTCTTCCGGGAAACCCGCTTCACTGTTATACAGGGCAAGCAGTACTTTTCCCTTATCATTTCGCAGCCCCTCTATGGCTACATGTAGAGTGCATTCTTGTTTCTCAGCCCAAAGCGAGACTAAAAAACATATGGTTATCAGTAAAATTATTATTCGTTTCATTATTACTCCTTTTTGCGGTTTCATTTATAAATAAAGCACCGCCTTATTTTCTAAAATGTCACCCGTTTTAATTTTTTTTATTATCCCTCATAATCATAATACTATTTTATTCTGAATTCTTTTTTATCTTTATGGCACAGTAATTGAATAAGATCTCTGCTGCACTTGGCAACCGCCGGCACACCTCCCCCCGGCTGCACCCACTGTCCGGTCATATAAAAATCTTTTAGTCCCGGCAATCTTTTTTCATACTGCTTACCAAAGTTTTCCGGTGTAAACAGCCAGCCCTCAAACGATCCCTGCCGGTTCTTTTATTAATAATTAATCTATTATACATATATCTGGTATTTTTTTTTCAATAAAGAATTTATAATTCGATTGCGGATAGCCTAAGGCAAGAGCACCATGCACTTTATATTTTTTTTGAATCTGTAATAATTTTCGTAGCTTCTGTGATCTCTGGATTGCCGTTACAATATAGCCAGCATAACAAGTTCCAATACCCAGTGAGTGGGCAGCAAGCATGGCATTGGAAAGAGCAAGTTGCGCGTTTATTTCCGGAAGTCGAAGAGTTGGCCCGGAATAAAAAAGCAACAAACATCTGGCATTGTGCAGGAATGGATCACTGTGGTTGTTAAAATTAGATATAATAATTTCTAGTTCTTTTATAATCTTACGCATCTCATTACCATATAAAAATACTGCAAAAAATTTATTTATTGGATTTTTTAATCCGGTATATAATTTTTTATAGTATGAAAAGATATTTTCTTTAATGGCATTTAATACTTCGGGTTTTTGTATAACTATGTATTTTGTACTCTGTATATTATGTGCGCTGGGAGCAAGTTGAGCAGCACTGATTATATTATTAATATCATTCTCTGAAAGGCTTTCTCCATTAAAACTACGAATAGATCGTCTGCTTTTTAAGAACTCAATAAAAATCTTGTATGAAAATAATACATTATTATGAATAGGATGCATTTTCTTTTCTTTAAAAAAACTGTGGCTGATAGCATTTTTTGAGCAGAGAATCACGCAATGTCCACAGGAAATACATAGGTCTGTGTTTTTTAAAGAGGGTACTATACTATCATTATGTTTTTGAAAAACAGAAGCAGGACAATTGTTAAGGCAATTCATACAGGAATTACAGAGGTTTAGATTAATGGTAATGGATAGATCATTCCTTGACTTTTTATACTTCGACTTCAGGGCCTGTAAGGAGGTATACTTTGGTTTAAAACCAAAATCTCTTTTTAATTTCTCATTGGAAGCAGTCCATCGATATTGCCAGTAGGAAAAGGATGAAACCGGAGTCTTGAATAAATTTAGCTTATAGAACAAATCACAGATTTTCATTAAAAAAGGAGTGAGTTTACTCCATTTGACTCTTCCTCCCGCAACTTGAGCCGCTTCACTTAAGTTTATCACATCATCAGGAACAAGGTTAAAAACACCTTTTATCTTATTCTTTTTTACGGCTGTATAATAGCACTCTATCATATCCTCTTCATGAAGAAACTGGTAAGCAGGATCAAATCCCTCAAACAGATAAACATTTTTCTTTTCTAAAACCCTTGAATAGTCCATGTCTACTTCCGGTCCATATAACTCACACATTCTAAAGATAATATAATCCATCTCAGGGTGAGATCTGAAAAAGGAAAGACACAATTTCTCTACCTCAACTTTATCATGATAATAATAGTACTCTGGATTGCCCCTGTAAGGAGAGCTTTCCTTTAGAAAAAGTGGGTTATCAGGATTTGCCCCATACACAACAGTGCTGCTTGGAATAATTATCTTTTTAATTCCTGTATGTGACGAGGCATTTAAAATATTCTTTGTTCCTTCCACATTGATACTATAAGCCAATTTTTTATTCTTAAACGGCGGCATTAAAAAAGCCAGGTGAATAATTGTTTCAATATTCTCTTCTTTCAAAATTTCTTTAATCTTAAGGTTTCTAACATCAAATTGATAGAATTGATGGCCTAAAGGAAGAAGGACCTTTTTCATATCTATCCCTGTTATCTTTATATCAGGATCCTGTAATAATCGTGATAATAGCTTTTGGCCCATATACCCTGAAATACCCGTAATGGCCACATTCATATAGATTCCTCCTTTTTGTGGAATAAAAACTGTTCTACATAACAGTTCTTTTGCGCATAATAGGCGGCGGTTAATCCCGCAATACCTGCTCCGATTATGATAATCTTCTTTTCTTTCACAGCAGCCCCTCTCCTTATCAATAGTTTTGCTTTTTCAGCCGCATGCACTCTTTACACTTATCACATTATTACCCGGCGCATTTTGGCGGAATAGATTATTCATATTGAAATATAGTGTTAAAACTGCGCAATGTCGTCTTAAATATTATTTGAGACTTATTTTTTTGTTTATAAAAAAAAGATTTTAATTATTAATCATTATCCGGCTGCTGCTCTCTGGGGCTTAGTCGTTTTAAGAACTCTGCCGGCGGAATTCTTTGGGAACCATACCGGTTTTTTCTTTAAACACCCTGTTAAAAGTGGCTTTGGAATTAAAACCGGCAGCAAAAGCCAGTTCCAATATTGATTTTTTATTGTTTGCGAGATTTTGCAGCAATTTTTTTACCTCATTTAAGCGGTAGGTGTTTAAGAATTCGTTAAAGTTAATTTCTTCATGCTTACGAATGATCTGCGATAATCTTACCGGAGGGATAATACGAGTCAAAGCTGAGAGATCACCCAAGGTAAGTTCTATATCTATATATGCTTTTTGTTGTTCCATCACGGATTTGAGCCTTTTATATTCTTGATCCGTATCTTCATCGGTTAAAAACTGTTTAACCGGATATTTCTTATCGTAATCGATTTCATCAACAAAAATGACAGGATGTAATAATGAAAAGTAACCCAACAAATATATTACAAAGGCTACATTTAAGGCTATCATAGCATGCATGAGTTCTTTGAATGCAGCTGAGTCCACCAAGCTGTAAGCAAATATTATTAAGAGAACAGAAGCTATCCATGATAAAATCGATATAATAATAAGAGAAAAAATCCATATTTTACGCTCAAGTGTTATCATCCAATTATAAAATCCGTATCGCTTTTTAAAAAGGATAATGATGTTTGCCAGAGAAAATACTGAGGCCCAAACAAATGATGTTAATGCATAGTTATAATACTGTGTAAATAGAGCGGCATCTGTTGTTAAGTATATTATAAAGGCAAAGAAAGAAATGGCGGCCGGGGAGAGATAAAATAAATATATTTTTTTAAATTCAAAATTGATATCGGTTAAAGACTTAATATAAAAATACGAGAGCGGTCCCAGCAAAAACAAATCAAACTCAATGGAAAAAAAGAAACAAATGTGTGTTGGAATAATTCCTGCTAAATAAAGGTATGTGTTGAGCAGCAAATAGACAAGTGCATAAATCCATAAGCTTAAAAATAAATTTGATTGGCTTTTTTTTCTTTTATTAAAGACGGCAATTCCAAGGAAAGTTCCATGTAAAGCTCCCAGCAGAATTAATATTCTTAAAATAAACATAGCTTAACCACCATTACATCTCTATGCAGTATTCTTTTCCTTTTAAAACGGTTATAATAAAAATAGGATATATGGCCTGCCCTGTCAATTATGAGAGTTAATCAGACAGCTCAAAAGCTATTTTATAATAAGAAAAAACAGTATATAATGGATCCGGTTTTGCTATGAAGATATTCAGAACGCTTTTTATTGCCATTCTCATTATTATTATTGGTTTTTTCGGGGCATTCCTGCTCCTTTACTCAATAAACACGGTTACACATAACATAAATGAGATCTCAAAGCAGGCCTCAATTACCCTTTCCAACATCAATGAACTCAATTATAAATTAAAAGTAATCCTCGGGCAGAAAGACGACATTCGTATTGTCCAACATGAATATCAAACTCTGATTGAGGAGTGCAACCATAATATGGAGCTGATCACGGAAATCAGTGCCGCCTTAACTGCTGAGACTAAAACCATAGCTCTTAATGTAGGCCGGTTATGGAATATTATTTATCCCAGCCTGCAGGAAGGCAACAGCAACCTCATTGCTTTAATTCAAGCAAGGAAGTATTCAGAGATCGGGGATAAAAGTATAGAGGGCTTCTTACAGGAGCTTTCACGGTTTGAAAACAGAGATAAGGTCCCTGAGTACAGACCTCTGTTTTGGTTTAAAAAAAGCATACAAATTGTAGAATATTCTACTAAGGGTTTTACCAAGAATTTAAAACAACTGAGTCAACTTCTCAATGAACAAAGCGGTGTAATTACTTCCGTAAACACAATTGTGTCATGGATTATCGCTGCTGCTGAAGTGATTTTTGCCATTGCTTTTGTGTTGATTTTTTCAAAAAACCTTACCCAGCGTTTTATAAAATTAAACAATTACCTTAACAACATCTTAAACTCAATGCCTTCCATTATAATTACCATAGATAGTATGGGTAAAGTTACTCAATGGAACTATAAAGCAAAAGAAGCTACGGGTCTGAGTTCGGAACAGGCCAAGGGTAACCTTTTCTCCAAGGTCTTCCCTCTTTTAGAACTGGAGCGGGAGAAGATTCAAAGAGCAATTAAAAACCAAATCGTAGTACATGATTACAAAATTGTTGATGAAAAACAGGGTGTCATACGCTATTCGGATTTGACAATATATCCTCTTGTAGCCAATGGCGTGGATGGCGCGGTTATCCGTATTGATGATGTAACCGAAAAGGTAAAACTGGAAGAGATCATGATCCAATCCGAAAAAATGCTCTCGATCGGAGGTTTAGCCGCAGGTATTGCTCATGAGCTCAACAATCCTTTGGCAGGTATTATTCAGAATATAGAAGTCGCCTTAAACCGCTTCAATAAAGAAATACCAGCTAATGTAAAAATGGCGAAAGAAATCGGAATTAATATGGACATGCTTATGACATATATAAAAAAGAGAATGATTCAGGATACCCTGGAAGACGCTCATAAAGAGGCAAGGCGCGCGGCTGAACTAGTGGAAAATATGCTCAGATTTTGCCGCAAAACAGATTCAAAGAAAGAGAAACAAAACCTAAGTGAACTTCTTGAACAGACCATCGACATGGCTTCCAATGATTATGATCTTAAGAAAAAATATGATTTTAGGAAGATTAAAATAAACCGCAATTATAAAAGTGTTCCGGATGTTTTGTGTTCTAAATCGGAGATTCAACAGGTATTCTTAAATCTTTTAAAAAATGCTGCGCAAGCCATGCATGATGCCGAAACTTCCGATCCGCAGATCCACGTAAGTATCTCAACAAAGAAAAACAAAGTAACTGTTGAAATAGAAAATAACGGCCCCGGTATTCCCGAAAATATCAGAAAGCGTATTTTTGAACCGTTTTTTACAACCAAAACCGCGCATAAGGGTACGGGTCTGGGTTTATACATATCCTATTTTATAATTGTGGAAAATCATCAGGGTGAAATCAACGTACATCGCTCAAAAAAGGGCGAAACCCGATTTGTCATCCAGCTTCCGCTAGAGGTATGATGATATATACAAAAACTATTCAGTCCAATTTTCCACACGGAAATCAATAACTTCCTGATAGTACTCTTCAACCGAATCTCTGTTGGGTATTTTTTCCAACGCAGCAAGATACTCCTTCCATACAGCATCGTATTTTCCCGCAGGTGCGGAGATTAAGAGTGGCGTATACTTCTCACGTAAATTCATAACCGCTTCTTCGGCAGTCTTTTCCGGACTGTCTTGTTCCATGGCAGCGGAAGCCGTCCATAAGGGAAAATACACAGCCCGCCGCATATCCGGTGGTTTAAACATTTCATACCAGGTTTTTACACCATACATGTTTAATACCTCTTTTTCGGAATCGTTTAAGCGGGCATAAAAGATAAGATGATTGTATTTCGGGTTAACACTATTACCGTCCGAATACACGGAATAATCGCTAAATCCGCAGAACTGACTCCAATAAATAGCACCATAGGTTTTTATTCTCCAGGTCTCATCCGTCCATTTGTCTATCTGTTCGGAAGTTCTATAGAAAATACCGTCTTCATTCACCAGATAATCTTCACCCTCAAATCCCCATTTTCTGATTTTCATCACCTCTTCCCGACAGAGAAAATCAAAATACTTAATTATTAAGACAGGATCTTCACATGCGATAGTGATCCCGATTCCTTGATCGGTCTGCGGTTCAATAGGCCCTTCATACTCTTCTTCATATCCTTTCATAACCAATGGAAGCGGAACAAACCACCTGTCCTGATCCTGTTCCAAAAGATAGGTCTGGGCAGGGTTAATATGCCAGCGGTGGTCATAGAATCCGAGAATCCTTCCGGATTTTAACTTTTCCAGATATTTTTCGTAGTCCATGATAAAGGATTCGGCATCGTATAATCCCTTTAAATACATCTGGTTATAAAGCTTATATAGTTTGTAACTTTCTTCCCCATCATAATAGCGTTTAGCCACCCATCCACCCTTTTCATATTCCACATTAGCCGAAGAGTCATTGGGATGCCCGCTTAAAACCGAAGGGGCGTTTAAAAGCGAGAACTTGCGCCATCCCGTAGCCATGGCGGTAAAACCAAGTGTTTTCTCTCCGTTTATTGAGGGGTATTTCCGCGCGTACTTTTCCAAGAGTTCGATAAACCCTTCAAAGTACTTGATTTTTGGATAACCAAACTCTTTCAATACCGCTTTTTGGATCCAGACAGCATGATGAACATTTGTTCTGGCTACTCTGTCTTCATAAGGCCAGAAGGGCGGCAGATAATAGATGTGGCCGTCCTCATGTCTGAACCGTCCCATATATTTTCCGTACAGCTTCTTGATATTGGGACCGTACTTTTCAATTAAATCGTCCAAAGGAATGAGTACACCGGCTTCCACTAGCTTGATTGTTTGATTGCGTGCTTGAATAATATCCGGGTACTGCTTGCCGGCAATCATGATTTCTATTTGAGTTTCCTGCTCGCCTTCTAGGAACTGAAAAGTTTGCCGTACTCTTGTTTCCTTTTCAAGCCAATCACCGAATATAGTGCCATCCACCGGATAATCTTCCTGGGCAAAAGCCACAAAAACACTAAATTCCTTTATTTCTTTTGGCCATGAATCCCCATCTTGGGTACAAAATGTCAGAAATAATACAGGTAAAATTAATACTATAAAAGATAATAATTTTTTCGTAACAACCTCCTTCCTTTTTATATATTAATTAATTCTTATTGATATCTCCTTGTTTTGCAAGTATGATCTTAAAGTTTATCTAGGTCAAAAGAGGAACAAATTTAAAATTGCTCTATGCTCTTTTTTTTGCATAACACTCGTACATATAGTATACTATAAATATTAATACTTGATAGTAGCAGAGTGTAACCGTGAAAAACAAGAAATATAATATATTAGTTGTAGATGATGAGCCTTCCATATATAAAAGTATTGCCCGCTATCTGGAAGATTTCAATTTTCATGTAGATACTGCCGCAGATGGCAAAAGCGGACTTCAATGTATAGAAGAAAGAGATTTTGATTTAATGATCGCAGACCTCAGACTCCCGGACATGTTGGGGGAAGAATTTATTAAAAATGTGCATAGTATCAAGCCGCATATCAAGATTTTTATATTTACGGGTTCGCTGGATTATGTGTTAACCAAGGATATGCTTGACATCGGTTTAAAACAGGAAGATATACTTTACAAAACTTTTATAAACTTTGATCAACTTTTGGAAAAAATAAATACAGTTTTAAAATAAATAACGGAGGGAAGATATGAAACTCAAGCCTATCGCATATATAGGTATAGTTTTTTTACTGCTTGCTTTACCGTTATCTGCCCAGCGCGCACCGGATATAGATTCCTTTAAAGAGGGATTTGCCCGCTATACCGTAAACGGGAAATACGGCTTCATCGACAAAACCGGAAAGCTAGCCATAGCTGCTGTGTACGAGAACGCCATTTACTTTAAAAACGGAGTTGCCGCCGTAAAGAAAAACAGGAAGTGGGGTTATATTAACGCCGATGGGGTATTAATAATTCAGCCGCAATTTGAAGATGCTGACAGTTTCAGCGAGGGTTATGCCTGTGTCCGAAAAAACGGTAACTACGGCTTTATTAATAAAAGCGGGACATTTGTCATTCAGCCCCAGTTTGATTATGCATTTTCATTTACGGAGGGTTTGGCAGCGGTTAAAAAAGATAAAAAATGGGGATTCATAACCCCGACCGGTTCATATGCCATACTCTTGCAGTTTGAAAGCGTGATGTCATTTAGTGAAGGACTTGCTGTAATCCGGATAAATGAAAAGCATGGATATATCGATAAAACAGGGGAGATTAAAATCGCAGCTTAATATAAGGATGCAACTAGTTTTAAAAACGGGCGCGCGTCCGTGGAGGATGAACAGGGTCTTGCCATTATCGATAAAACCGGCACGATTATTTTTCGAGTAGATTACGACACCTACTTTAATTACTTCTTCGACGGACTGCTCCTCTCTAATAAACAGGGTAAATACGGTTATATCAATAAAAAAGGTGAAGTGGTCATATCACCTCAATTCGAAGATGCCTGCAGTTTTTCGGACGGAGCCGCCGCAGTACTTAAAGACGGTAAATGGGGCTATATTGATACCAGCGGAAATTTTATAATCCCTCCCCGGTTCGATCCCATTCATTGGTAGCGGTATCTTGCTAGATAAAGCGTTCGAAACGCTCCTTTTTTGCCTTACAAACCGGGCAGACCTCCAGCGGATTATTTCTGGCACAGAGATATCCGCAGACCTTACAGCGCCATACGGGGTAGGAAAGATTGTTAACCTCACCTGAGTTGCTCGGCTGCATAAATTGTCTCCTTTTATGTTTTTGCGGTCTCCTCTCGGGGATCGGTTTGACAGGAATTTCCCCTTTTACCGCCTGCACGGATACATACAGAGCACAATAATCAGGAAATCAATTTTTATCACTTGTTAAAATATGCTGCCCGTAACCAACATCCCGCCAGAGGTGGTTTTTAAAAGGAGTAACATCTGCGAACTGTGTTATAAAATAGCGCTTACTTTATGACTTTACTCACTAAGAGTATCTCGCCCTGGTCAGTCGCCAGAATGAGCTGTTTATCTCCGACAAGCGGGCGGCAGCCGATCCGGGCATCGATTTTAATCAATCTCTGCACATTGCCTGTCATAGCGTCTGCAATGACCAAGGTTCCGTCATTCCTGCTGTAGTATAGTCTTCCGTTCAGATAAAGCGGAGGAGCCGTTACATGAGGAAGCGGTCTAAATAATGCCCTGCCGTTTGCAGCAGAGAATGCGTAAATCTTATCGGCAGCATATATGTATACTGCTTTTTCAAGCGCAATTATTTCTTGATGCGGGTAGATATTTGAATTAGGATCAAGTTTTTTCTGCCAGACTATGCTTTTGCTATTCAGATCAACACATACCAGCATACCTTTTCTTCCACAGAAATAAGCCCTGCCCTGGGAAACACTGATTGGAATAGCTATCGGACCGAAAGCTTGGGTTTTCAGCGGCTGAGGATCAGGCGCTCCGCTCTGTACGTCCATACTAACAAGCTCTCCCGTTAGGTTAACTATATATATTTTACCTTTATACACCACTGGTGTCATTAGTGAACCGCCGGGTATCTGATACTCTTTTTGGGTGGTGCCATTCTGTAAATCGATAATTTGGATAGCGGAATCAGTAGCAAAAAGCCCGTTATTGCCTAATACCACTATACGCCTTCCGAACATTTGATTTTCCACGGTAGTCAATGCTCTGCGCTTAAGCACCTTACCCGAAGCGACCTGTATGATAACCAGCTCTCTGGAACCCGCGAAGTAGAGATTACTGCCGATAACTTTAGGCCAGGAATTATGATTGGGATTGTTCGACGTTTCTTGCGACCATACAATACTGCCATTGCTGTCAAAGGCATAAACTTTTCCCTGGTTACTGGCTGCTACGATCAGCTCACCTGCCGGCAGCATTTCTCCCACAAAACGAGCGTCAGCCAGCTTAACTTTCTTAATCGGAACTACTTCTCTTGTTATCCCGGCCGGTTTCTTCTCTTTGCCTGTATCTATTAATCCCACTGCCTTATTCAGCTCATCCTTTGCTTTGACTTCGCTTTTAGGCTCCTTTTCTTCCTGCTCCTTTTCCGCCTTTGAAAGCTCCTGTAATACAATAGTGTAGTCCTTTTGGGTTGCTATATTGGTTTCTACTGTTACACTTTGCTTATTAAATCCGGATTTCTTTACCGTAAATTCAAGCGTTTTACCTTCTTCATATAGTTTTTGAAATCTTCCTTTGCCAACAGATACACCGTCAAGATATATATCCGCATCTTTTGGTTCGGTTGCGATTTTAATCTTAATTAATACGGGGACCGTTTTTGTTAATTGAATTTTATCTTTATCTTCGGAAGACTTTTCCGCTGCCATACTGACTTCTTTAATCTCTACCTGATCCAGCTTTTTAAGTTCATCCTCTTTTTCAGCTGAGATCTCTTGCGGCGGTTTAATTACCTTATTAATCTTATCATTCGTTTCTGTAACCAGAGCAGAAACTGTTTCCAACTCCGCTTCTGTGAGCTCTTCAGCCTGATCGGCCTTTTTTACTTCATCTACCATAACCTTGACTATCTGCTCGGTTTCTTTCGCGGCTTCTTCATCTATGGTCACTTCCTGACGCGCTGTAACAACCAACGCCATACCCTCCATTTTTTTAACCAACGCTTTAAGCTTGGTATTGTCAAGTTGAGTCTGCTCCTGTATCTTATCCGATTCCGCGCTCTCAGGGACTATTGTTACCGCTCCCTCTTTTACAGCTAATACGGTTTCTTTAGACTCCGTTACCCGTACTGAAAATTCAGTTCCGCGGATACCGCATACTGCCGTGCGAGTACGGACTTTAAAAGACTCTTTACCGGATAATTTGGAAACTTTGCACAGAACCGATCCCACAGCCAGATCAATGTCTACTGCTGTCTGTTCCGGTTCCAACCAAAATTCCTTTAGGGAAATTTCCGTATTCTCCTGAACTCTTACCACAGATTTCTGTCCAAACTGCAGCTCGCAAAGTGAATCAGCTCCGACCTTCACAACTTCATCGGGATGCACGATATTGCCAATTTCTAAATACTCCCATTCAGCTGTCCCTTTAACATACACCTCGCCGGATACGAAGATTACCAAAGCCTCTTCATAGGTCAAAGTTGCTTTTCCCGATTCAAGGTCTTGATCCGATAAAGATTCAGTTCGAGTAACCATCTGTGCAGGCTGGGGACATGAATAGAAAAAAGCACATACTCCTATCATGAAAATTATGAGGATTAACTTTGTCGGTTTAAGCATTCTACCCCCCCCCTCTAGTCATTATTTCTGTAACTTTCTACCATATGCTTTCTTAGATCGAAGTAAAAAACAGAAAAAATTGATTCCATTTCAAATTTTACACCTTATCTCAGGCATTTTCAATTATTATGGAAAAAAACTACGTTATGTAAAAAAGTGATCGTCGAATCCGGTGTTTTCTAACCCGATAAAAGCGCTAAAAACGATAAGCCGCACCCAAAGATATGAACTGTATCTGTACTGCAGAACCCTGACCTTCATAAGGAAGCTCAAGGCCGGCAATCAGTCCGAATAAAATATGCGGATTGAACACAAATGAAAAATTTGTTTGTACTGCTATATTCGGACTTATATTATAGATAAAGCTGATGCGTAAGGGTATTTGAGCAAAAAAGAGCCAGGCTGATTCTCCTGCCGCGAGAGAGAGCTGCTCCGGATTTTTATTGTCTAAATCCTGCTTGGCGGTTACCTGCACCGCTCCCGCGAGTAATGAAATGGAATAGCTGGAGGAAAACACACCGAGTGTGCGAAACACATAACCGGCACCTGCTAAAAATATCAGATTATCGGAAGCAGCCGGCAAGTCATCCGGACTGACCGCATCGAATCCGAAGAACATATAATCGTTATAATCAAAATATACTGAAATCAGCAGACCCTGCTGCCGTTCAAAATACCAGACAAAATCCAATTCCAAAGGAAAGGGAAATTGAATTCTTGGCCTGAGCGTGAATTTGGCCTCGTCAATATCCGAAGTATTGGCTTTTAAAATCGATCCCACCCATATGCTGAGTTCAAACGGTCTGGCCATAGCCTCTGCAAACTGAACGGCCTGTATAGTGTCTTTTGTCTCAACATCTTTGATAAGGGAAGTTATCTTTACTTCAGGCTCTACTTCTCCCAGATGAGAGCTGAACTTGCGGGCCGTGGTTTCGATAAAGCCCTTAAAAGCAGCGTAATTAAGCTTATCGGCAGGGTAGCTAAACTCAGCGCTGGTAATATTCTCTTTACCCCGTTTAAGTTCAACCAGAACCGTAATCTGATTTGATCCGCCTTTTGTCACAGTAGTTGTGACAACCGATTTGGCCGCTTCCTTATATTCGGTATTAATTATAGGCTGGATAACCGTAATTAGCGAAGAGAGCATATCAGGTATTGTGGATAACAGCTCTTTGTCCGACTGTGTTTTATGATTTACCGGTTCAAAATACACACGGTGCAGTACCAATTCCTTATCCTGGGCGCAGAGTGAAAATAAAAGACAAAGCATCAGAAAAAAACTGCACAGCACTTGTTTCATAAATGCCACCCCAGTCCTACATAGAGCATCATATGCAGAGGCACATAAGAAATACCATCGGGTTCGTCTAAACGCAAGGTTACGGCGTCAAAGAGAATACCGGTATCAAGATAAAAAGGCATATCACTCATACGGTTGGTAAAATAAAATTTCATACCCGCATTAATCATGGCCCCAAAATAGAGATAAGGTCCGAAATTATAATCAACACCCATATCAGTTATGGTTATTGCAGGGGTGTACGATGCCGAAACCAGGAGACCGACATAGATATCGCTTTTACTGGAACGGAAATAAAATTTTGGTCCCAGAGAAGCATGAAAGTCTATGGCCATCACATCTTCGTCACCCAAAGAGCACGCACCTGCATGTGCACCCACGGCAGCCGAAAGCGAAATAATAGGATCAAAGATATATTCATATTCGATTCTTAAGGCATTTAAGGGAGTTCGCGGTGTGTTTCTCAACTCCTGCTCCGTAGAACTCGGTGAGAGGACCTGGTCGCCCAGCATCTGAAGACCCCCCAGCACTGTGAGCACATGCGGCCAGGAACACCTCTTGGCTATAATCCGGTTTTTATAGACCTGCTTTTCATACGCTGCCAGCTCGGCGGAAACATCACCCTCCTGCTCAAAAATCGGATTACCCGGTTTGGGCAGTACGCGTGAGACCGCTTTACTAAAATTGAGTGATATATCATCGATGGAATCAAATACGGAAAACCCCGCTTCGCTTATATAGAGTACAGCGTATTTTACGCGCTCTGACTGCACGTCGTACAGGAGCGCATGTACAAAAAGTTTTCCCTGGTTTTCCTGATATCTGCCGGCCACAACCAGCTCGGCACCGTTTTTCGCAGCCAGACCGAGATCCGGATAATCGCTTCGACCGGGATTGCTGTTCTGTCCGGCGATCCGGATAACCTTTAAATCCTTATCTTTAATGAAGTTAACGTTAAAGGTACTTAAAAATATATTTCCGTAGGGATTGTAGTTCTCATCCTGAATATTTAAAAAGGGAAATACCATAATGCTGAAGGTATCTTTTTTAGGTACTGTCGTGTCTTTACCCAGAGCTTCAAGCGTATAGTACTCCTCCTTATTTATTTCAACGGAAATGATTCTCTTAAGTGGTTTATAACCTTCTTTTTCCAAACGCAGCAGATATTTACCCGTCGAAAGCTCTACTGCTTTGGGTGTGGTACCCCATTCGATATTATCTATAAAGACACGCGCCCCCGCGGGATTACTATTGATGGTAATGCTCCGGCTGCTTTGGGAAAGATACATTTTGGGACGGGCTTTGCCGAAGCCAATATAACCGCTGCCTACCCACGGTTCAAAATCTATATAACCTAAAAGCAACTGAACCGCCTTCTGCTGTTCATCGGGAGTCACCGGAAGATAAGAAAGCTTTCCGTTTTCCGCTATGTCAAAAGAGTAGGGGAACAGAATAACGGCCTGCGGCTTAATCTCATATTGTTTAATAAGGGGAGCCCCGTTATTCCCTGCCAAACGTACCTGGTAAGATCCTGCCGTAAGCTTTACAGTCTTTATTCCCCATTCACTACATTGCAGCTCTACCGCAGCAGTCGTGGGACCGCTGAACTCGAGACTTCCGGCATTATCGATTTGTTTTCCTCTTGAATTCTGCACAGATTTTTGGCAAATGATCACAACAAGGGACTCGTTTGAATTTGAGGGAGCAGGAAATGTACTACAATTACTGAGAATTAAAAGAATAGCAGTTACTACAAATCCTAATTCTTTTTTCATTATATTAAAAATCAGATGTTTGTCTATAATTATGACATAGTGTGGGTAAATTGTCAAACACATGAATGGACGACCTTAAGATACTTTGCTGTTATTTTTAGCGTTTCCAGTAGCATTATTTATTTTGCTACTATTTTTGCCAATAAATACTTATATTTTTCATAATTGGGATTAAAATTCAATCGACCTCAAACCTGTTCCAAAGAGAAGGGATACTGAATGAATAAAGAAAAAGCACAGATTCCGGAATGTACAACCGGTACGCACAAGCTGCTGCCCTGGCTGCAGACAGGATCGCTCTACCTTGTTTACCTGCTTTTAGGAATGAATTTGGTTTCCGTTGGTCCGTGTATCAACGATCTTTCCGCCCAGAACGGTGTTGATGTGGAACAGTTCAGTCTTATTTTTATTATCCGCACCATAGGAGCACTGGTGGGTTCTTTGTTTGGGGTCAGGCTCTATGACCGCCTTTCAGCAAAAACAATTCTGCTTTTTATCCTTGTTTCCTCGGGAGTTTTTTTTGCGGGCATTCCTCTATTCACGACCTTTTTTGTTACAGCTTCATTGTTCTTTTTAATAGGAATTTCCTACAGTCTGTGCACCGCAGGCGGCAATATAATAATCACTCGGCTTCACGGTAAGCGCTCCGCGTCTTTCCTTAGCGGTCTGCACTTTTCTTTTGGAATCGGCGCTTTTTTAATTCCGCTGGTCATCTCTCAAATTCGTCTGCACACAGGTACAGCAGTCTATACCTACTGGTTTATTGCAGCATCTGCTTTACTTGTTGCTCTCATTGTCGCCGTGCTTCCCCCTCTTCCGGCCGGTAAAAAGCCGGCCGCACACATTAATCAAGACATTAAGCAGGCATTTATTATATTTTCCGTAGTTTTCTTTTTCTTCTTTGTGGGCGTTGAGCTTGCTTTCGGAGTGTGGATCTATAACTATTCACTTGTAAGGGAAGTCGCCGATGATCAATCCGCCGCCTACCTTACCTCTCTTTTTTACGGGGTGTATACGGCAACCCGCTTTGTGATCATTCCGTTTGCAGCACGGTTCGATAATAGAAAAATCTTTATTCTCTTTCTTACGGGAGGACTGGCAAGCTTTATCGTGATGTTAGTGTCTCCGGCTGTTCCGTGGCTTATTTTTGCTATTACAGCAGTTATTGGTTTTTTCCTGGCGCCGATCGTTCCCCTTACTATTTCGCTGATAGAAAAGAAGTCGGGTTTAACAGGCAGAATTGCAGGATTACTGCAGGTGGGAATGGTAACAGGAGGGATGGTCTTCCCCTGGATAATCGGACAGCTGCTTAAACCGGCAGGTCATTTTTTCTTACCCCTGATTCTGAGCTTGAGCATGGCCATGGCATTGGGTTTGGGAATCGTACTTGTATCCATAAAGACCGATAAAAATAAATGACAACCATATATTATTCTTGCAGTAAACTTTTTTTTAGATTACCATAGGCTTGGATATTATAGAAAAAAGCGATTTATGGAGGTGGTATGCGGGAAAAAATTATGATTATCGCTGCCAGAAGCGTATTTATTCTCGGTATATTATTGTTCGCCACAGCCATGTTTCTGCTCAATCACAACGAGTTTGCGCAGAGCTCGTTGAAAGCGGAAAGAGCTCTGCTTGATTTGGAGTTGGAACAAAAATACAAGGTTACGCCGGCGCAAAAACCCTTTGATTTTTCCGCATTATTACCTGAACCTGTAATGCCGCCTGAAACTGCCGAAGCCGCAGAAAATGAGGCCTATGAGCAGCGGCTAAAAGAGTATGAAGAATTGAAAAAGCAGGAAGAGGAATATTTTTCAGCCGCACAAAAAGAATATGATCAATTAATGCGGCAGCAGGACTATAAGATAAAACTCAATAATTATTATAAAAGTAAAGAATCATACGCTTTTTATGAGAAAAAACGCGAGCTTGATACGAAGATTGTAGTACAGGAAGCAGCCACCGCTCTGGTTTCCCATAAATATGTGTTGCAGTATATCGGTATAATCCTTATCTTGATAGGCGCGGCAGGAATACTGATTCTCGGTGAAAATTGGGAAAGAGCCGCCCTGCTTGTGTTTCTTGGATTTGCCTTCAGGACAATAGTAGGATTATAGCGTACAATATCCAAATAATTTGACAAAATATATTTCAGGAGGTATTTAAAGATGTCTAAAATAAAACTAAAACTGATTTTTTTCTTAAGTATTATTGCTGTAAGCATATTTTGTACGACATGCAAGTCCGCACCGGCCGCCAGCCTTGCACACGAAGATAATATAAAAAAATCCATGACCATAGCCGGTTACACTTACGAGCTTCCGACATGGTGGGATTCCGTACAAGTAACCGTGCCCCAGACTTTGAAGAATGAAAATGATGTAAGGGATTTCGTGGGACAGAATTACGGAGCGGACACGGGCACAAAGAAGACCTGGAAACAGGCCCTTAAAACATGGGCCCTGGCCTGCCAGCGGTTCAATATATTCCCTATTTACCTCGGGCACTGCCATCGGGTAGGCGAAGAATTTGAACGCGCTGCCCAAATATTCGCGGATCTCTATCAGCTTGCCGATACTCAGAAGCAAAACAGGGATTGGTATAGGGTATACCTTGCCTACAATGCGGGAGAACTCTACGCTCAACTGGGAAATAAGGATAAAGCCAAACTATGGTTTTCACGGGCCGCGGAGTACGTCGGTTATTCCGATTCTTCGATTAAATACTACGCGGGAGTGGCTGCCAACCGCCTTAAGGCACTGGAAAAGAATAAATAACGTCGCCCTCATTATTCAAGCACATGAATGTTCTTTTTTCTACACATGTCTTTTAATATCTTAGGCCATACGGAAACAGTGACCTCTCCGAGGTGCGCGGCTCGTAAAAGATACATAAAGGTCCGGGCCTGACCGATACCCCCTCCTATGCTTAAGGGAATCTGATCATTCATAATCATGTTATGATATGGAAGTTTGAGAAAATCCGTCTGACCTGTTATTTCCAACTGTTTCTTAAGCGTATCTTTGGTTACGCGAATGCCCATAGAGGTGAGCTCATGGCGGCGCTTTGTTACCGGATTCCATACAAGGATATCCCCGTTTAGTCCGTGCATCGGCCTTCCATTTTCCGATACGGTTTCCGTAACCCAATCATCATAATCAGCGGCTCTCATTTCGTGCGGATAGCCGTCTTTTAGTATCCAGCCTATTCCTATAATAAAAACAGCCGGATATTCCTGCAATATTTTTTCTTCCCGCGCTTTTCGCGGCAGATCGGGAAATTTTTCAAGTATTTCTTCCGCATGCAGAAAAGTCAGCTCTTCGGGAATTTCAGAATACTTGGGGGTGGAAAGCTGTGGAAAAAGCTTTCTTGCATGCTGCCCCGCCCCCCGAATCACCTTCCATATTTTCCTCACTATTTCTTTAAGCAAGTCCGGATTACGCTGGTCGGCTGTAATTACTCTTTCCCAGTCCCACTGATCCACATAACATGAATGATCATGGTCCAAAAAATAATCCTTTCTTACGGCCCTCATATCCGTGCAGATGCCCTCCCCCGGTTTGCAGTCAAACTGCTTCAGGGCAAACCTTTTCCACTTGGTAGCCGCCTGGACTACTTGCGCATCAATGGGATTCTTATCATAATCATTGGAGATGTGGAAACCGATAGGGGTGCGGGATCCGTCCCGGTCAAGCAGATCGTTCATACCGCTGTCACGGTCTACAATTAAGGGAACCTGCACCATCTGCAGGTTTAGTTCTTTACACAGATTCTCTTCAATATAATTTTTTACTGCAAAAACCGCCTTCATTCTTTCCATGGGGGATAGTAACGGTTTATAATCATCGGGCAGTATTTTCTCAAGTTCAGCATAATCACCGATGCCCGGTCCCGCTAAATCCGCTTTTTTATCTGACATAACAAATACTCCTTTACATGTATATTATTTATTCCTGCCGGAGCAAGAATTATAGGTACAAATAAAATATTATTTTTTGAGGGTGTGTTCAATACTGCCTTCTCAATACAAAGGCTCATAATAGCCGCGGCATTCCAAAACCAGATCCCCTGCCGTATTTTCCGGTATGCTGAATTTAAGCTCAACAGCATCTCCCTTTTTCAACACCAGGTATGAATCGTTGATATTTATAAGCTCGGCCGGACACTCAAGCGGCTGCAAAGAAGTCTGGCCTACCTTTAAGTTTATATAGTTTAAATACGTTATTTCATAGAGACTTTCTTCTATTCTGATAACAAGCTCATTGTTATGAATAAAAGAAGCAGAAATGCTTCTGCTATCGGTTTTTTCGTTATCCTTATTAATATTCTTGCCTATGATCTCACCCAGTTTTATAAACTCCGAAACGTTATACGCAAATATGTGGGGACAGGCCATGCCTATGGATTCCATATATCCTGTCTGTTTTGATAGATTGACGATGGTTTTGGAATCAACATCAGCTTTATAGATATTCCCCTCATAATTCTCATCATATTCCGTAAAAATAAAACCCTTACCCCGATTTATCCAACCATAACAGTGAATCTCACCGGACGAAAGAGATATGATTTTTTCATAAACAAATGTCACGATATCCATTACATACAAATCCGTGTTTTCATTCTTCGTAGCGCAAAACATGATTTTTTTACTGTCCGGTGACCATCTATATTGGTTGTTCTGCTCCCCTTTAAAACCCAAAAAAGCAAATCCCCTTTCCACTCTTTGGCCGCTCTCATCGACCTGAGATGAAGTTACATACATAAACACAAATAAAAACAGCAGAATAAGAAAAACATATCTTCCGCGTAATGACCTTTTATACAGCATATGACCTTCCTTAATAAAAGCAGGCAGCTTACCTTCCCCTGTCCGCGATTAAACTACCGCCCGAGCCTACATTTTCCGGCGGATTTTCTTTTATTATTACCGTAAATACGGTACGCGGTAGCTTGTAGGCTTTTTCTAACGCATCCGTTACATCTTTTACTAAAATCCTCTTAATATTGATATCCCGGATTTTGGGTCCCTCGATGGTTGCATTAGGCATAAACCGCTCCTTTCGTAAAAATTCTAAAACAATGGAGTGAAAATAGATTATCACTCGAGCTGTTATTTCCCGCCGCAGAGATCGTCCTCTTCACCGAAGCAGACAACAGCATCCTGAGTCTTAATTGTATTATCCATTATAAACAAATCAGGGCCGATTTAAAAGAATTTTTACCAGTATCAATTATTCTTTACAATTCGGAATATTATCTGTACAATCGACACAAAGAAATAATAAGGAGGAACTACTGTATGAAAAAAAAGACTGCATCGCGAAAGGTCACCCTCACTCCTGTCACTTTATTGATGCTTAGTCTGGGTGTTTTCTTTATCCTGCTCGGTCTGATGGGTGTGCTGCCCACTGTTCAGGAAAGTGTTTTTTCATTGACAGATACATACCTGTATATTGAAGTGCTATTTGGCATCGTGGAGATTGCTTTCGGTGTATTTCTGATTAGCAGTCTGTTCACTTTCTTCACCAAGAAAATCAAGTATACGATGAGTTTTCTTATATTCGTTTTCTGGGCTGCGCGGATCATTTTTTCGAAAGTTATCTGGGGATTTGCCATCACCAGCAGCGGTATCCGGTTTACACCCGACTTCGGCACATGGCTGCTTATATTAAGTTGCGAGCTGATTATTGCCGCTTGCCTTTGGATTAATGTGAAAGCAAACCAAACGTAGGTCTTGAAGTATTTTATAAAAAACCTATATACTCTTTTTCTTCTTGTGTGCGTGCTTTTTTTTGCCATGTGCAGTGGAAATACAGATCCTTCTGAGATTAAAATTGAGTCAGTTCGAACCTCGAGCACCCTCTATTCCGACGATGACAGGTACGTGGCGGACAATTTAATTGACAGAACCTTAAAAGCATGGAGTGAGGGAGAAGCAGGAAGCGGAATCGGTGAAATTATTAATATATTTTTCAGTAATGAGGTTACCATATCATCTTTCTATATATATAACGCTATACCGAAAGATTTCTACGAGAATAACAGGGTAAAAACGCTTTCCGTAAACAATCAAAAGGTGCGGGTGGAGGACCGGAACGGATTGCAGCAGGTCACTCTTCCCCAACCTATCACAGATAGTGAGCCGGGGTTAGTTATCGAGGCTGTGTATCCCGGCGACATGTGGGACGATACCTGCATAACCGAAATCTGTTTTGAAAACAAAGAGCTGTTCGCTACTAACGATCAAAGATATAAAAATATTTCTTTCTAAGAATGATTACAGTGATCAACCGTGTATAGTGTATTTCGGTGAACTATCCCAAGATATATTAAGTGAGGAAATTGCAAAACTCAAAATATATTAACTTAGTAAAATACTTATTCTCTATACCATAATAAGTTAGCAATTTCCATTTTAGGAGCTTCTTGCAAAAATAACATTTTTGCAAGAAGCTCAGAGAATAAGAAATAAACACTCACTTAAACCGGCGAATTATTCAAGAGTAAGAAGTTCCTGATACGTGTAATCCGGAATATATGAAATCTCCCCGGAAATTAACAATTTTATGTTCGTTAAGTAGTAGGTTGTGTGTTTAAATACCTCGAAGAGCACGTCGATTTTCATCATATTGTATTCGGGCATAATACGAACAAGATCATCAAAGGTAAGATCCTTAAAATACTTATCCACTCGAACACGGATGTCATAAAAATAATTTGAAAAAGCCACTTTTGATCTTGAGCTTACGGAAAAAACATGATCGACAAATTGATTGGGATTAAAGACCCATTTATCGATATATTTTAATATCTTCCCAACATAAATCCAAAGTGGTATGCCCGCATATTCTTTAAACAAGAGCACAGGATCCAACTCACGCAGAAAATCTTCAATATCCCAAAGGAACATATTAAGCTGGTTATAAACGGTTTGAATGATATTCTCACGTTCCGGGACGGCGGTTGTTGTTTTTTTTCCATGCTGTTTATCTAGGCCGCGGCGGGCTTTTAAAAATAAATCATATTGCTTTCGCCGTTCTTCATCGCTTAATATCGAATAGGCATTGAGCAGTACCTTAAAGTAACCTGCGGATTCGGGTGAATTTTTATGCTTATCCGGGTGATACGCTTGAGCAAGTTTTCGAAAAGCTCTCTTAATCTCCTGCGGGTCGGCGTCTTCATTCACACACAGTAATTGATAATAATTTTGCACAACTTGCATAAGTACTAGATTATATCTTTTGTATCTGTCAGTCCATTATATACCAAGCTGCTTTCGTATAAAAGTATGCTTATATAATATAATGCGGACCGGTATTTGAAGCATGATAGCTGGGCGCTTCAGCTGATATCAACGCATCGGCCAAACTGGAAAGACCGATCAAATGTCCTCCGCCTCGTTTAATCATATAAGGGATTACCAAAGCTGCGGTCTTTACCATACCCAGAAGGTTTACATTTATAATATCAACCTCACGGTCCATAGCAGAAAAATCAAGCAGCTCACCTATCCCCACACAGTAAACGCATGAAGCACCTGAACCGGAAATTATTACGAAATTAATAAATCAGATATGAGCGGCAAACTCTTTGTTAAAGTGAGCGATTGTATGGGCTGTTATCATAACAATTCGGGGTCTCTAACAATTAAAATAATTATCTCCGAAAAAGATAACTAATCTATTATTTCTAAGATAACCCTCTTTTTCGATTTGGCGGCAGCGGCACTTAAGATAGTCCTTAATGCCATTGCTATTCTTCCGTGCTTGCCGACAACCTTTCCGATATCACTCTCCGCTACCTTAAGTTCAAGTATTGTTGATCTCTCCCCCTCTATGCAATTAACCGAAACACTGTCCGGATCATCCACCAATGTTTTCACTATGTATTCAAGAAAATCTTTTTCCACAACTTCCTCCTGGTTCATGTAGTTCCTCTTTACTTAACAAATCTGCAAGAGCTACGCTACTGTTAAATTTTTTAAAACCCAATCAATTCTTAAAATCTGTCTTTTTTTAAACTGGCAGTGTTAAGAACTTGCTTTTTAGTAACTATGGATCATTATTCCAATAAATTCAATGCCTTTTTGTGAAGAATTGATAGATTGCGATGTTTTTTTAAACTGCTTGTTTGCCATAAACAGCGCATACAATATAAAAATAAAACGCAAGGACGCATAGAGGTTGCTGCGGGCTTTTTATAACTGCGCTCTGGTATAATTATCCTTACAGGTATACAATTATAGTACAAGGCCTTGGCCACGAATTGTTTTAATTAAAATAAGGAGGCCAACCGCTATGAAAAAAGAATCCTTGTGTTTGAAACAAAGGCCATGCAGGATTATGCCTTTAATATTAAGATTACCTGTGTGGAAACAATTTTGGGAGCTTATACTTCAAAATATTATGGCCCGGAAACATTTGGGAAAATATCTCCTTCCTTTATTACGACAATCGAAGAAGCGCTCACCTCTCTGTTTTTAAGTAAATCGGTAACTGATCTTATTAATGACCTTAATCCTAACAGCATGAGTTTTGAACAAAAAGAAGAGTTTATATTCGGAAGTGACGATGCGGGAATGACACCCTTGTTTAAAGCGGCAAAATATGGAAACAGTGATGCTATAACCTTTCTGTTAAATAACTGCGCTTTTATAAACCAGGTCTCACCCAAAGGCAAATCCGCCTTGATGTATGCGGCCGAATACGGCCGCGACGATATTATCAACCTTCTCATTGAACTTGGGGCCGATACCGGTCTTATAAGCGACGAAAACAAGACCGCCCGTCAGTATGCCGAACAAAACAAGCATCACAAAATCGCTTCCATGCTTAACAAAATAAATATACCCTCTCCCGGGTACGCACCGGGGGAGCTGGTCGGCGATTGGTCCGGAGCATATAAAGTCCATAATACGACAGTTTATATGGATCTTAAGATACGCCTGCAGCATAACCGCTTAAAGGCCAACGGAACAATCTATAAAGGTCTTGCCAAAGAGGATCGTGAGAAAGCATTTAAGGGAAAGCTGACTCCTAAGAATAACAGAAGCTATAGCGATGATTTTATTGCAGAAGCATGGTTTGACATTTATATAAGAGGTAAGGATATAATTATTAATGGTAGATATTTTAAAAAAATCGGACCTACCGGGGAATTACACGGAGTGAGAACCTCCTTTACTTCCAATAATGAAAAAGTATGCTGGCATATGATTTTATTTACACTTCAGGGCAAACGAAACAATCATGGAGTTATTACAGGCCATGCCCATAACGCCACAGACGAAACAATCTTTTATCTGGTTCCCAAACATGCATTGAATACTCTGCCGCCACTGACTCTACCAAAAGCGGAAACCGTAACTGTTGCCTGTCTGGATTTTCCACAATACAAATACAACTGTTATATTCCGTCCGGATATAATCAAAAAAATGCCATGCCGGTTATCCTTTTTGATAACGCCGGCAAAAATGCCAAACCGCTTAACATCCGGACAGCCGAAGAGATGGGTTGTATTTCAGTGGGTATAATCGAACCTGATACTATTAAAAATATTAATTACTTTTGGACCTTTGCCACAATACTGGATATAAAACGTAGATTTAATATTCTTCCTGGGAAAATTATTATGGCAGGATTCTCAGGCGGAGCTCAGTTTTTTCAACAGTTTATAAGTTCTTATCTTGATGACTGCTGCGGTGTGATTGATATAGGAATCGGAGATACTATGGCATTAGAGCACGGAATTCCGGTTTTTTACATAATGGGAGAAAAGGATGTGCGTTACAAATCACTAAAAAGCAAGTTCCCGGATTTAGAAAAAAAATATGGAGAAAAAGTAAACATGGCAACGCATGCGGGCGGGCACATGTGGGGAGTGCCCGATTTATTGGACCAGGCAATACGATGGATGTTTAAGTTTCCTTAATTTTTTGGTAGCACATTAAGATTTTTCTTGATCTTTCTTATTCATGTATTGACTAGGATTTTAAGTCTATCTATCATTTTAAATATAATGGAGGTGTTATAATGAAAAACCCTGAAAAAAAATGTATTCTTATTTTAGCGAGGAAATTGCAAAACTCAAAATATATTAAGTTAGTAAAATACTTATTCTTTATACCATAATAATTTAGCAATTTCCTCTACTGTTAATTAAATTATACAATTGCTCAATATTATAATTTCTTCTATTATATCCTCTAACGCTACGTAAAGAGGAGGAACAAACAAGATGGCGGGATTCTTTAAAATATGTGCAATACTGTTAATCATAGCCCCCTTTGCCTTTATCGTATCGCTCTTTTCTCCACATGTGAATATTTATGAGGTTCACAATAATGGGGCATGGTATAATCTGGGCTTTATAATCGGGCTGATCATTATCCTCGGCGGAGGAAGCGGCGGTGCGGTAAGGGTTAAAACCGTAAAAAGAAAAAATGATTAATGAGATAATTTTATAGGGCTTATAACAAAAAAAGAGCCAGGCTTTTAACACCTGGCTCTTTTTTTGATTTAAGACATATTAATAACTATAGCTATTCTGTCTCGGTTTTTTTGCGTGCGCTTCATTCACCCGTAGTGCACGTCCGTCTAATTCGGTATTATTTAAAGCGGAAATAGCTGCGTTTGCCTCTTCCTCTTTTTCCATCTCAACAAAGGCAAAACCTTTTGGTCTGTTGGTATAGCGATCTTTCACTATATTAACTTCCAACACCGTTCCGTGCTGCGCGAACAATTCTTGAAGCTGATTTTCGCTGGTGTCGTAACTCATGTTACCGACATAAATTTTCTTTGACATAAAAATACATCCTTAAAAAAATCATTATTTAGTTTATCAACGATAAACTTAGGTATCAATTTAATCTTATACTTTGGAATTACTCTATGTTAAAAGAATACCAAAATGATTTTATTGTATTTACAGAAATGCAATCCAAGAATGAAAATCATAAAACACAAATAGCAGATTAAAAAGACCATGCTGTATTTCGGAATACAACGCTTATAATATATCATTATATTTTCTGTTAGTCAACTATTTATTGCTATTTATTGCTAAAAGATAAACTGTTATGCTACTATAAAAAACAGACAGAGGAGATCCTGATGGATTTAAATTATCAAGACATCGCCAAGATGATCGACCATTCTCTTCTTAATCCCACGTTAAGCGATAAAGAACTGGAACAGGGATGCCGAATCGCCGTGCAGTATGATGTGGCCAGCGTGTGCACAATGCCTTTTTATTTAAGGCATTGTGCGGATATTTTGGCAGGCAGCAGCGTACAAGCCAGCACCACAATCGGCTTTCCCCACGGCGGTCATACCACAGCCGTTAAAATAATTGAGGCCGAACAGGCACTCAAAGACGGCGGCCAGGAACTGGATATGGTCGTCAACATCAGCAAGGTCCTAAGCGGCGATTGGGGATATGTTTATAATGATATTAAGGCCGTGCTGACTGCAACTCACACAGCAGGGCAAAAATTAAAAGTAATTTTCGAAAACTGTTATTTAACAGACGAGCAAAAAATCCAATTATGTCAAATTTGCGGTGAGATAGGTGCAGACTGGGTCAAAACCTCCACGGGCTACGGTTCCGGCGGTGCCACCCTTCATGATGTCAAACTCATGCGGGCTCATTCACCCGCGCATGTACAGATAAAAGCAGCAGGGGGCGTAAGAACCTTAGATCGGCTGCTGGACATGCATGCTGCCGGAGTAACGAGAATCGGAGCCAGCCGGACGGTCGAAATACTTGAGCAAGCCAACCAATGCTTAAAATAAGTAAATAATTATTGAGAATAATCTTCATATATCTCTATTCTATTTCTACCTTTTTTCTTAGCCAGATAGAGCAGGGCATCGGTTTTTTTAATAAAGGAAGCGAAACTTTCTCCGGCATACTGCTTAACACCCGCACTGATTGTTACTTTAAGCCCTTCCTGCTCCCACTTCTGACTCTGGGTCCGTTTGCGTAAGCGTTCCAGGGCAATAAAGGCTTGCACGCTGTCTGTTTCCGGCATAACAATCAAAAACTCTTCCCCTCCGTACCTGCCGGCACTGTCTGTTTCCCGGATTTCTTCTTTGATCACCTGGGCAATTGTCACAAGCACAATATCGCCTGTCTGATGTCCATAGGTATCATTAACCTTTTTAAAATGATCCAAATCAATCATGGCAAGCGTAAGCGGCTGTTTCACTGCGGCGGCATGCGCTACATGTTTTTTAAGAATATCAATAATCGAATTGTGATTGTTAAGCCCGGTGAGCCCATCGGTATAAGCCTTCTTCTCAACCTGCTTTATATACTCGTACTTTGCTATACCCTCGGTTATTACGGCCCGAAGATCCTGTTTCAAACATGGTTTTTCCAAAAAACGAAAGATGTTACCCTTATTCACCGCCTCAACAGCGGTCTGCATATCGGCATAGCCGGTAAGCATGATGCGTATGGTATCGGGAGCAATTCTTTTAATCTTATGCAGAAATTCTACTCCGTTCATATCAGCCATTCTCATATCAGCCACAATAACCGCATACTCACAATCGCTGTGGATTTTTATCAGCGCTTGTTCAGCGTTTACTGCAGTCTCTACTTCAAATTCAGTTTTAAAAGCATGCTCCAATCTTTTAAGGGTTTTAATATCATCGTCAACAAACAGTATTTTACTCTTGGCCATACATTATAATTATTGTATACAATACGGCAAACCGCAATTTTTTTTGGATATAATCGCTGCACTGCTTTATTTTGTATCTATACCTGAAAAGCGGGGGTCCTTTACCACAAATAAAAAACAGAAAAGAGCCAGACCTGCAAACAGAGCACCTATGGTAAAAAGTGAGTTATATGTTAACAGCTTTGTTGACAGCAGAATACCCCCCGCAAGGGGTGTAAGCCCGAATAAGGTGGCGGAGATGGTGGTCGACAAAGCCGAATAGCGAATTCTATCCTTATCGTTTCCGAACTCGGTAATAAATACCTGAAAACTGTTGAGCCGCGCATTTACAGTTATTCCCACCATGATAAAGATTATATAGAAAATAAAATGAGTAGGCCAGAATATTACCAAAACCAGCGCTGCCAGTGTGGTAAAAGCTCCGATCTGCAGTACTCGCAAGTTCCCGGTTTTATCGCCGATAAAGCCGAGCAGTACACCAAATATGAGAAAACTAAGGTTTAACAGAAATGTATAAAACACAACCGTACTTTCATTAATTTTTAGAAGGTCAATAGCATAATAGGTTAAAAAGGCCGAGCCGCATTCCGAGACACTTAAGATCGCCTGGGTGCAGAGGAAGCGTACGAAATTTTTATCTCTCTTTAGAATCTTTACCAGTGAGGAAAAGTACTGTCCAAATGGTTTTTTGCGAACAGCAGGCGATGCTTCCGTTTCTTTTATGGAAAGAAAACAGATAAATGAGACGGAGAGCAGTAAAAAACCCGCGAGAAAATTCAACCTGTAATTCTCCGGAAACTCATAGCTCGTGAGGAAATAATTTATCAGCAGCGGCAGAAGAATACCTCCTGCGCCGGCAATAACAGCGCGCAGGGAATTTGTTCTGGCCCTGTAGCGCACGGGGATGGTTTTGGCACTGAAATCCAGCCAGGCAGGCGTACCGATTCCTCCGAAAAAAGAAAAGCCGAAATAGAAAAACAGCACAAAGGCCACGGTAACGTAAGGGCCGAACGGCTCCAGCAAAAAGGTGCTTAAGGCCATTAAAAGAATACAAATCCGCTGGATAAAGCCGAATACTCCGATATATTTCTTTCGTATGGCGTGCCTTTCCGCCATGCGGGTTGTGAAAAGCCCGGGAAGGTTAAAACCGATAAGCAGTAGCGCCGGGATCAGACTAATTACAAGGGGTGAATCATACAGACGCTTTACAAAGGCCACCATAATGGTCATCTGGTGAAAAAATACCATAGCCATCACAAAAATACCGCTGTCCAAAGATTGAAAGAGAATGTTTCTTCGTATGAGCTTTTTATTTTCTATTCCCATAAAGCACAATTCCTGCCATATTGTATACTGTGCCTTATGATCTTTAAGAACAGTTAAAAAGTCAATATATGAAATCAAGAATAAACGAAGGGAGGTAAAGCATGCGGACATTATCTGTTTTTATCGTAACGGCATTACTCATTTTTAGCCAATCCTGTCTGCATAATAAGTTCAAGGATTCCATATCCAAGCTCCACGTGGAGAAACTTGTGGTTATCGAGCAAAAGGAGCTTTACTTTAAAGACAGCGCTATCATAGGGCTTTCCCCCGACGGATGTAAACTGGCGGTTTATAATTCTAATAACAGGCGTCTGAGCGTGCATGATGCTGATACTCAGGAAGAAATTACGGGTATGAATATGAAAAGCAGCTTATGGGAAACGATGAGAAGCTTTCATATCCCATGCTTATGGATGTGTCTGCCGACGGCTCCAAAGCCGTTATCTGCTATCGCCAGCTGATAAGCCGTCACCTCTTTGACCAAAAGAGAGCGCATCTGAAAAGCTATCATTATCTACCGGATGTGCGCAGGCTTGAAACAAGAGAAATCATCTCGCTTAACCATATGCAGTCTGTATCCTTTTTAATCCGCAATGCGGTATTTTCCCCGGACGGCTCAAAATTACTGCTATCCTTTCGTGAATCGGATGGTAAATACCACGTCGCTGTGCAGAATATTGAAGGCACACAGGAAAAGATCCTCTTTTCGCACCATCAGCCGATCGGCGTCTCAGGAAAATATCTTGGCATCGGTCTTAACTGGGCGGCTAACGGCAAAATTTTTATTCGTGAAGGCCCGGTCGGAAGCCGGGGCTGACTGCTTACCTTAGGCCCGGAATAGATGGAAATAAATTATTAATTGACAGCCCCGATAATTACACTTATGATATGGATCATTAATTAAGGAATAAGATTATAAGGATGAATATTCAACGTATTACAGCCAGAAACTGTTCAAAAAATCCATTGGCATCGGCTCATGAGCTTTATGCAGAGCTGCTAAAAGACAATAAAGTAAACGATGCTCTCTTTGTTGACGGTTCTTTTAGCAATCTGATTGCCGTAGCCGGTTTACCAATCCGCATACCCTGTGTTGTGGATCTGTTTAAACATCATGTAGTTGAAAAATACTTGCGCGCTCTTACCCAATCCGGGAAGTCAATATTATTATTATACCAGGAAAACTCCTTTTTTTTATATAAAAAAGACGATCAAGCGGCAATTACCCAGGTCGCGCTCACCGATTCCCTGCAACAGGCGATTTTAGATTCCATTCACTATATCAATACGGGCGCCGGTTATTTAAATGAAGCCGGCGAGCACTCCATAGATCTCACGGCACCTAATCCCGGGCCTCATTTCTCCGTAAACTTATTACTGGGGAACCGTTTGGACTTTAATTACCCCATCCAAACAACACCAAAGAGTGTGGTAGACAGACTGGGAGGAGGCAGCTTTCGCTCTCATGCCTTTACTCAGGTGCTGGCTATCCGCTGGGATTTGCGTCAGGAAGAAAACGGATTTCCCGCCAACAGACAGTTTTATCTGGTTGAAGAGGGAGAGCTGATCTTTTATTCCCGCGAACCGGAAGGGCCCAATATCCAATCTGCCTGGTGCCGTCATTCTCAAAATTATACGGAGATAACATATAAAACAAAATGTGGTTTAGAGATAATTCGAAACATTATGTTGTTACAGCACAAAAAGGGTTTTCCTATTGCAAGCGAAGTCCAAAATATAACAATAAAAAACAACAGTACAAAAAAAAGATCTTTAAGGGTGGTTTATACGGGAATGTTCGGCACCGAAGTTCCTCATGCCATGATGGAGGATGTGCTGTATTCCAATATCATTATGCAGGCCGGGATACTCAAGAACAATGACGGAACTATCCTGGCATTAACTCATGATTATCATCCTCTTAACCGACAATCTGATCTACGTTTTAACAGCATGATTGCTTACACCGGGTCGGGATTGTGTTTTTCTAAGGAGTTCTGTACGGATTATAATGATTTTGTGGGTAACGGCTCTTTGAGTATGCCGGATGCTCTGAACTATTTACCTAACCGTATTGCCCGTAAAGGGCCCGGATTCTTTGCCTACGCCCTGCCCGTAACGGTTGCATCTCATCACACCGCTCACATGGTAAATTTTACGGGTTTGGTATCTTCCGTGGATAATCCGGAATTTTCAAGAAATACATTGACAAAAGAAATTAATGCACTGGTAGCAGAGTTCGCTCCCGAAAGCTCATTTAGCACGCATCTTGAAAAAAATAACGATTTTCTAAAAGCATATACAAGTTATCTGCAAGTTAGATCGAGTGATAATAATCTACAGTCCTTTATCAATAAAAACATGCCTTTTCAAATTCTGTATCAGACCTTTGTGTCGAGGTCGTTTTCTCAAACCCAAAAGGGTTATAGGGAACTGGGCTTTCGTGAAATCCAGGATCTGTTCGCTTCCATGTACTACTTTGTGGCAATGGGAAAAGCGCAGTTCGTGCGCCGGGCTATCCTTACCTGGTGTGAAAATGTGTATGATTTCGGTTATACGAACCACAATTTTTTCTGGAAAGGCAAAGAACCCGGTCACTGGAGCGACGACGGGCTGTGGCTGGTTCAGGCTGTCTACCGCTATATTGAGCTTACGGGGGATATCGCTTTTATCGATACACCCTGTAAAATTGCCGGTGCCAAAAAAAGCCGACCTATTTACCCCACCCTCAAAAGAATTATTTTCTATTCCTCCGAAGTTTCCGTGGGCGCGCACGGTATGCCCCTTATAGATAAGGCCGACTGGAACGACTGCCTGAAGGTGGACACTGATTATCTAAGCGGTGCGGATAAAGAAAAATTTTATAATCAAAACCCTGAGAAGGTAAAAACAGTACTGGCTGAGTACAGCGAAAGTGTCATGAATGCGTTTCTCCTAAAACTGGCTCTTGATCATATGCAAAACCTTGCGGAGCAAAAGGGCAATCACGATGATTTACAGCTGTTTAAAGAGCAGTCAGCGGAGTTAAAGCAAAAAATAAATAAGCATGCTTGGAAAAAGGATTTTTATGCCAGACTGCTTTTCAACCGCCATAAAGATAACGGTTACTTGTTTCTGGGGGCGGAAGGAGACAACCTGTCTTTGAATCCTGAAATAAACGGGTCGTACTATCTTAATTCTTTCAGCTGGGCAATTCTCTCAGGTTGTGCGGATGACAGCCAAATTAAAATCATGCTGGAACGCCTCGACAAATATCTAAAAACCCCGCTCGGTTACAAACTGTGCACTGAGGTTGATTTAAACAAAATATCACCACGTACCGCGGCAAATGACTATTTCCCCGGCGATAGAGAAAACGCGGCTATTTTCAAACACGCGTCCATGATGGCTGTGAGCGCAATGTTCAAAGCAGCTAAACAAGTAAAGGATGTAAATTTAGCCAGACGCTTGGCGGACAATGCCTACTGGATGCTTGAAAAAGTATTACCCTACAAAACCATGGAAGATCCTTATGCGCTTAAGGGGAATCCGCGTTTCTGCACTCAGTATATAAACAGTAATACGGGAGAGCATATCGGCCCTATGCTCAGCGGAACAGCCTCATGGTTAGCACTGGCTTTTTTTGAAAGTCTGGGTCTTGAATACAAGCAGCAAGGCATTATATGTGATCCTATGCTAAAAAAAGATGTGGAGTCGGTCTCGTACGAGTTAAAAACAGAAAAAGCTGTCTATCAGATTTCCATAAAGAAACCAAAGGGATTCTTTCGCTGCAAAGACAATAAAGTGCATTTTGTTTTGGACGGAAAGCGGATCGAAGGTAATATAATTCCTCTTTTTGTTGACACTAAAAAACATACGCTGCTCATTGATTTTTGTGAAAAATCTTAACAAATTGAATCCACTCAATCGCTCGCTGCAATTCTATTACAGTATTATTAAAAAATACCGGCGCCCGTAAAGAACGCCGGCCAGTAGAATAGGAGGAGTGTATACGAGTATTACCGGACTAAACCGATAATCAGTTCCGTTTTTTCTCTGAGAATCCTAAAACGAATATCCTGATTTTTTTCCTGACTTAAATAGCGATAAAAATCACGCGTATTCTCGATTTTCTTCTCATTTATTCTGGTTATCACATCACCCTGCTTAAGACCCACAGTAAAAGCGGCGCTTCCGTTAGCTACATGTAAGATAACCACACCGCTGGTTTCCGTTTTTAGCTTCAACTCACTGCTGGTCTCCGGGGTAATAGGAAGTACAGAAAATCCCGGCCAGATTTTATCAGCCTGATTTGCTATTGTTTTTTCATCACCTCGCGACCCGAGTTTCACATTTATGTCCATTTCTTTACCGTCACGAATGAGGTTTAAAAGGGTGGCGGCGCCCGGTGACAGGTTGCCTATTATGTGTAAAAGATGAGATGAATCTCTCAGCTCTTTACCGTTCACCGCCGTTATAAAATCGCCTGGGAGAACTCCTGCCTTAAAAGCCGGTGAATTTTTAAACAAACCATATACAAGAGCGCCACTTTTACCCTCTATTTTCAAATCCACGGCTAGCTCCGGAGGAATCCCTCCCATGGTAATACCCAGCCAGCCGTATTCCACTTTTCCTTTGGTAAGAAAATCTTCGATGTCTTTTTTTGCATTATTAATGGGAATGGCAAAGCCCAAACCGACACTGCCGCCGGTAGGTGATGCGATCCAGGTATTAATTCCTATCACTTTCCCTTCTATATTTACTAGTGCGCCACCCGAATTACCCTGGTTGATGGCCGCATCAGTCTGTATGTATTCGGTAAAATTACCTCTTCCTGCTTCAAGAGCACTTTCACGGCCGACGGCGCTAATAATGCCTGAGGTAATGCTCGAAGAAAAACCGAATGGATTGCCGACAGCCAATACCCAGTCGCCCACCTGAATATCATCCGAATCACCCAGTTCTGCAATGGGTGTCTGTTCCTGGGTTTCGAAAACCAGGAAAGCCAGGTCCTTTTTATCGTCCACGCCAACCAATGAAGCATTAAACTCACGCTTGTCGGAGAGGGTAATATTTATTTCTTCGGCTTCTCCGGCCACATGGTAATTGGTAAGTACATACACCTTATTACCGATTCTCTTCACTATAATACCGGAGCCCAAACCATACTGCCTGTACTCCCTCTGCTCAGGTTTACTGTTGTTATCCGGATTATCAAAAAAGAAATCAAATGGTGATGTAAAAGCAGGAGCTTTCACCACATCTGCTATTTTCACTTCCACTACCACAGGTATCACCTTCCCGGCCACAAGATGAAAGGCATTCTGAATATTCTCTAATGTGGCAATACCCTGATTAATCTGCTCCGCTTTATCGTCACTATCAGCTCCTATAAAAAGAGTGGAAAATAATAAAAGTATTGCAAAAACTATTACCGTGCCGAGCGGTTTTTTTATAAATCTTATTTTATTTTTCATAATTTTTCTCCTTATAACTAGTTAACCAGTCCCAGCAACAACTCTTTGTTGTCGCGGCTGAGTTTAAATATTATTTCAGACTGCCCGGATTCATTTATTGCTTTATAGAAATCCGTCACGTTATAAATTGGTCTATTGTTTATTGAGCGTATGATATCGCCTGACTGAAAACCGGCTACTCCTGCAGCGCTGTGCTGCTCAACTCTACTGATAATCACATTACCGATGGTGTTTGCCAGATTAAGACGAGTACGAATATCATCCGTGATACTTATGGCAACCAATCCCGGCCAGAGCAGGGCGGCCTGGTCTGCTTCCTGCTCTGAGGCAGGTCTTTCCTTTACGTGCAATGTAAGATTCATCTTTTTCGCATAACGGATTAACTCCACCACTGCCTGCTCGCCAGGCTTTAGACTGCCTGCAGTAAGCAGCAGCTGCATCATATCGCTTATCTCTTCTCCATTAACACGGGTTATATAATCGCCGGGAAGTATCCCCGCTTTATAAGCGGGTGAATTCTTATACACACCGTACACAAATGAACCCTTTGTATCAGCCAGATTGAGATCTTTCTGCAATGCAGCCGGAAGATCGCCGCTCTCTACCCCTATCCAGCCGTAGGACACTTTACCTTTGGTAATAAACTCCTCAATCGCGGTTTTCGCGTTATTTGTGGGAATGGCAAATCCTATACCCACATTTCCGCCGGAGGGTGATGCGATCCAGGTGTTTATGCCTATAACCTCACCACGAATGTTTACCAGTGCACCGCCGGAGTTTCCCTGATTGATAGCAGCGTCTGTCTGAAAATAATCGGTATATACCGCAATCTCGGAATGAGGTAACGACCTCCTTCCTATGGCGCTAATAATGCCCTGTGTTACTGTGGAATCAAATCCCAGCGGATTCCCCACTGCAAGCACCCAGTCACCGACCTGAACAGAACTTGAGTCTCCGAGTACGGCTACGGGAATGTGTGCTTTAGCTTCAAACATCACCAAAGCCAGGTCTTTTTTATCATCTTTGCCCACCAGCGCGGCTTTGTACTCTTTATTATCTGCGAATTTAACGGTTATCTCATCAGCATCACGCACCACATGATTGTTGGTGAGTACATATACATTTCCGTCCACCTGACGCACAACAATACCGGAACCTAATCCCTGGCGCCGAAATTCTCTTTGCTGGGGCGCGGAGTTATTTTCATCGGGACCAAAAAAGAATTCAAAAGGTGAAAAATCAGACGGCGCATCCTGTTTTACTACATCGACAACCGCAATCTCCACAACAGCGGGAAGAACCTTGCCTGAAATATCCTGCAGGGCCGTTTGAATGTTCGACATTGAAGCAAATCCCTCGTTAGCATTATGCGGAAGCTCCAGATTAAAGGAGCTCCCTGTTATAAATCCGTCCGGATGTGTCGAAATAATATAAGGGGACACTAACATCCCTGAGATAAAGAAGATGAGCGCTGCAACGGGCAGCTGAACAAATCTATGTTTAATTATTTGCTTTATGGTCATAACAACCTCCTCGTTTATAATGTTACGCTTTAAACATAACGGAGCAAGCTTACGGTAATATGACCGCAACATTACAGTTTTGAAAGCTTTCTTTATTACACCGAAGGAAGTCTTACTTGAAAGGCGGTGTATTCCCCGACTACGCTTTGTGCGCTGATCTGTCCTCCGTGGGCTTCAACGACTGCTTTGGCCAGGCTTAAACCCAATCCTGCGCCCTTCTGCTGCTTGGCTTCTTTACTGCGGTAAAAGCGGTTCCAAATCTGCTTGATGTCATCATCCGCAATGCCCGAACCGGTATTCTTTACCTGAATAACAACTTGTTCATTCTCAGACCAGGTAGTGACTTCTATTTTCCCCTCCGGAGGTGTGTATTTAAAGGCGTTTTCCAATAAATTGGATAATATTTGACGAATACGGTTGATATCGGCAAAGACGAAAAGACCGTGTACAAACTGGTTATTTAAGGTAATTTTTTTTTCTTCAGCAAGATAATGATAAAAATCGCTCAGATCCAGAATGAGTTCAGAAAGATCAATCTTTTTTTTATTAAGATTAATAACACCAGATTCAGCTTCCGAAATATCAAGCAATGTGTTCAGAAGATGTAATATATGCTCGGATTCACTAATACCTTCGCTGAGTGCTTTTCCCATGGTTTTTTTATCACGGGGCGAGTTTAAAGCCATATCCGCTATGCCGCGCAGACGGGTCAGAGGAGTGCGTATTTCATGTGCGACATTATCCAAAGTATGGTGCAGGTTTCTCATAAGGTTATCGATTTTTTCGAGCATTTGGTTAAAAAGTACAATCACCTCATCCAGCTCATCTTTGTTCTTTGGCAAAGGAATTCGCATGTTCATTTGGCCTGTTTTAATAATCTCTTTAGTTACGTTTACAAGGCTCTTTACAGGTGACAGGAAGCGGGATGAAAAGAAGAGGCCCCCCAAGAAACTTAATACAATCAAAGGAATAATGACCAGAAAAAAGGCCTGACGAAACTGAGCTAATGTTTTTTCCCGCTGCGTGTTTGATATGCCTATCTGCAGGATATTCTGATCCGGCAGGTAGACTGAAGATATATCCAATTCTTGCGAAGTTTCATGCGAAGCCAGTTTTATTATTTCTCCTTCTTTAATAAAGCGGAATTTTTCCAGCTCATAAAAATGGAATCCACGCCAATGATCCGGAACAAAGAGGTAGAGCGTGTTATTGTATCTTCCCGCAATCCGGACCATGTATAATTTCTCCTCTTTTAAAAAGCGCTGTAGAGATATTTCTTTTATAAGCAGATCCAGGCTGCCTGTTTGATAAATGGCCCAGTATTCAAGCAGCTTTGATTCCAGAAAAGCATATTCTTCGCTTATTATCGATGAAGAAATGATAAAATAAGAAGCAACATAGAGTATTAACGAGCACAATAAAAATATAATCGTGAAGAGCAGGGTAATGCGAAATCTAAACGACCTTAAGTACATACCCCACGCCCCTTACCGTGTGCAGCAGCTTTTTCTCAAATCCTTTATCTATTTTATTACGCAGCCTGTGAACAAGCACATCCACAACATTAGTTTCGGGATCGAAATGATAATCCCATACATGCTCCATAATCATGGTTTTGGACACCACGTTGCCGCTGTTGCGCATCAGATATTCTAACAGTGAATATTCCCTTGGTTGAAGCTCAATTACTTTAGAACCTCTTTCAACACGGCGCGTAAAAAGATCCATGCACAAATCACCAACAGTGAGTGTTGTAGTCTGCTGCTGCCGGGATGATCTTCGCAAAAGCGCCTGCAGCCGTGCCAAGAGTTCGGAAAAAGAGAACGGTTTGGTAAGATAATCATCCGTACCCGCCCGAAATCCTTTCAGTTTATCGTCAAGACCGCTTTTGGCACTTAGAATTAAGCACGGGGTAAATTTCTTTTTAGCTCTCAGTCGCTCAATAAGCGTAAACCCGTCAAGCTGCGGAAGCATAATATCAATAATCAGAGCATCGTAATCAACGCTTTGAGCCTGAATAAGGCCGCTTTGACCGTCGCTCATATGATCCGCTGCATAACCGGCCTGCTTTAGACCCTTTATAATAAAAGAGGCGATCTTTTTATCATCTTCAACCACAAGAATTCGCATAAAAACCTATATTTTAACAATAATTCCAACTAAAAAAAGCATAGTGGATAAACAGCAGCCGCGTCAAGATCCAGGCTCCTTCTCATCTACAGCATGCCGGCTTTCAGAGCCTATGCTGCAGGAGGATTTATCTCTCACAATATTGACAAATCCAAGTTTTTGTTTTTATGATAACAGATTGCGGGTAATAACTAGTTTTCCTGCCGTTAGCGGGAGGAGGTAAGGCAGGCAGAACATGATGGGCACATATCTTACCATAGCTACTATAATCTGCATATACTTTTTACTGCTTTCTCTAAAAAACAAAGAAACCCTGAAGACTCTTACCTATTTACCGGATATAAAAGCGACACCTAAAGTCTCCGTACTTATCCCGGCGCGTGATGAAGAGATAAATATTAACGAATGCCTTGATTCTCTGCTTGATCAGGACTACCCCAATTATGAAATTCTTGTAATCGATGATAATTCCGGCGACCGCACCTGGGAGATACTCAAACAGTATGCAAAGAAAAATAAGAAGATTAAAGTATATAAGGGCAAACCGCTGCCGGAGGGCTGGGTGGGAAAACAATACGCCTGCCAGCAGTTAATAGAATCGGCAGACGGCGAATATCTGATGTTTACCGATGCGGATACCATTCATACTTCAAAAAGCATATCCTGGGCCATAACCAATATATTACATCATAAAGCGGACTTTATGTCGGCCTTTTTGCACCACCTTATCGTTTCACTGGGTGAAGCGCTTATCGTTCCGGCGATATATATTATGACCACCATCCTTATGCCGCTATGGAAAATTCCGCAGCAAGGAAATCCCTTTTTTTCCTTTGCCATCGGTCAGTTTATGATCTGCCGTAAAGAACCTCTCCTGGCCATCGGTGGTTATAATTCATTCAAAGACTCTCTGGTAGAAGATATGTCTCTGGCCAGGGCCATGAAAGAACACGGTTACAAAACAATCTTTATTGACGGTAAAAATTACATTCACTGCAGAATGTATCATTCTTTTAAAAGTGCCTTTAAAGGACTTGTCAAAAACATGTTCGGAGCCCTGCATCAGAGCATTCTGTTTCTGGCAGTGCTCTTCCTGGTGGTTGCCGCGGTGATCGAAATTCCCGTGCTCAACCTTATCCAGCAGTGTTATTCGGGGGGCGAAAACCTTGTTTTGTCCATAATACCCGTTAGTATGTTCAGCGGTATCTGGTTTATCGTATTGCGCGACAGAAAGGTATCACTTTCCATAACCCTGTCGTATCCCATACTCTTTTTTATGGTAATGGTCATAGCCGTTACCTCCACCATAAAAACCGGATTCCTGGGGGGAGTGGAGTGGAAAGGGCGTCTGGTTCGTTGTAATTTTAGGAATATTAACCGGTCCACTCAGTTTAAGCCCAAGATCACTCGAATCAACGGCAGATACCTCTACCCGCTTTGCAGTGGGTATGCCAAATTTATTTACTGGCTCACCTTCTTACCGGTAATTCTCTTTAACATTCTCATCTTCCGGCTGCGTATAAAGGGGCGTAAGCACTTGAGGGGTATGGATCAAGGCGGGTTCTATATCTCAAACCACACTCTCTATCTGGACCCGGGGATTATTGCCAATACAATCGCACCGCACTGTACCTACTTTACCGCCATGGAACAGACCTTCGATATGCCCTTCGTGGGATATTATATCAGACTGCTGGGTGCTTTTCCCGTCTCAGAAAAACTGCCCTTTGCCAGTCTTGTCAGGGTAGTGAAAAAAATTACCGCTGAAAAGAAATTTATCCACTTTTTTCCCGAGGGAGATTTAATCCGTATGAGTCATACTATGGCCCCCTTCAGACAGGGTGTTTTTTATTTGGCTTATCTGCTTGATAAACCCATTATCCCGATTGTGATTAATCCCATACGAAAAAAAATATTCGGTAAAACGATCAATAAATTTTTTATGCGGGTGGAAGCCACCATATGCAAACCCATCTATCCTCACTCCTTTAAAAACAAGGAAAAAAAGAAAGCGGAGATTATTCAAGAAATGACTCAGCATACCCATGCGCTCATGTCGGCTGTATTAAAACGTTAAATAGTGCTACGAAGCTTGTTTTTATGTATTGTATATTTTCTTCGAATATATACACTTATCTCAAAATAGATTTATAAAGCGTAAAAATCTTTAGCTCAATATATAGCAAGGTGTCCCATATCTCAGGAGAAAATTGGATATGAACCCTTTCATGGAAAGGATTTTGGAGCACTCCCCACATGCTGTTAGGTTAGCATCTTCCGGATGGGAAAATAAGCTAAAAGCAACCTGTGCTCGATTAATCAAGAAGGTCTATGGCACTGATCATTTGGTTTGACCAAGCTGTGGCTCTGAATTGAAGAATAATTCCTCCGCAAGTTGTTATCTTTCCTTCATATAATAATACTCAATAAAAATCATGGATTTACTATTACCCCAAACCTAATAAGCTTCCTCCCTGATAAACAATTAAAGCCATAATATATGCTAATGCAGTTGTATATATCATTTGGAACAGAACTTCTTTTAAACTTTTTGTCTCTTTATAAAACACTACCATTGCTGCAATACAGGGAAAGTAAAGCAGAACAAAAATCATTAAAGAAAATGCTATTAAAGGAGAATATGCTATATCATTTCGTAATTTATCCCTTAATGTTTCTGATTCTTCATCAGCTTCTCCTACACTATAAACTGTGCCAAGTGTTGAAACTATTACTTCTTTGGCTGCAAATCCGGCAAATAGGCCTATCCCTAATCTCCAGTCAAACCCAAGAGGTTTAATTACAGGCTCTATTGCTTTTCCAATCCTTCCTGCAAAACTATATGACAAATCTTCTGTTGCCCTTTCATTTTCAAAATCTTCAATCTTATTTTCTTTAATTTCTTCTATTTGATTACTTGTCTCTATTCCATTTATAAGCTTATAATAATCTTTTGAATATGAAGTAACTTTTGGAAAACTCATTAATACCCACATAATAATTGAAACTGCAAGTATTATTGTACCGGCCTTTTTTAAATATAACTTTCCCTTTTCCCACATATGAATTAGAATACCTTTAATAGTAGGAAGATGATAAGGCGGTAGTTCCATTACAAAAGGAGCAGACTCACCACGAAATCTAACCTTTGAAAATATTTTTGCCATAGCAACTGCAATAACTATCCCTAAGATATATATTATAAATATAATATTCCCTGCAGCTTCTTTAGGAAAGAAAGCACCGGCAAAAAGTACATATACAGGCAATCTTGCTCCACAGCTCATAAATGTATTCACATGCATTGTAACCAGACGATCTCTTTTGCTTTCAAGTATTCGGCATCCCATGTATGCAGGTATTGTACAACCAAATCCTATAAGCATTGGAATAAATGATTTACCATGCAGTCCAAATTTATGCATGATCCTGTCCATAATAAACGCTGCTCTCGACATATATCCTGAATCTTCTAAGATAGCAATTGCAATAAATAAAATTAGTATATTGGGAAGAAATACTAATACACCACCAACACCTCCTATTATCCCATCAACAATTAATGAATTGATTATGCCTTCAGGTATTACATTTCCTATAAGTTCTCCAAACCATCCAAAAAAGCTTTCTATCCACTCCATCGGTTTTTCTGCTAAAGTAAAAGTCATTTTAAATATAAGCCACATGAAAAAAGCAAAGATGGGTAGTCCTAATATTCTATTGGTTAATATCTTATCTATTTTATCTGAAACATCTAATTTATGTCTTTCAAGCTGCCTGGCAGATTCTTTTACTACTCCTTTAATAAATCCATATCTCATGTCAACAATACGGCCTTCTACATCCTCACCAAAAATCATCTCCAAATGTTTTGTGCTTTCTTCGATTTGATATATTGCTTCTTGTTCAATAGAAGAGCCTTTGATATGCTCTAATTCTTCTTTGTCGTTTTCTAATAGCTTTATGCTAATATATCTGGCAGATACTTTTTGCGTAAGACTTTTATCTTTTTTAATTATTTCTAACAATTTTTCTAATTCATTCTCTATTTCCTTTCCAAAATTTACTTGCACAGGCTTTATCTTTGACTCCCCTGTAGCAACCGTTATTATTTTCTCAAATAAAGCTTCAATTCCCTCTTTTTTATGGCCTACCGTAAAAACTATTTCACAGCCTATTAATCTAGAGAACAGATTTTCATCCAATCTTAAACCTTTTTTCTTGGCAATATCACTCATATTAAGACATAATATGAATGGTATACCCAATTCTGCCAATTGAGTAGCCAAATATAGATTTCTTTGAAGATTTGAAGAATCAATTATATCAACAACAACATCTGGTCTTTCTTCTATGAGAAATTTTCTTGCTACTACTTCATCAAGAGAATATGCTGTAAGGCTGTAAGTACCCGGAAGATCTACCACCTTTATTTTGTAATCCTTATAATTACATTTTCCTTCTTTTTTCTCCACAGTTACACCTGGATAATTTCCTACATGCTGTCTCGCTCCGGTAAGAGCATTAAAAATAGTTGTTTTCCCTGAATTGGGATTACCAGCCAACGCTATTGTAATCTCGTTTTTATTGTTCTGACCCAAAATGTCCTCCTTTAAATAACAATTATTTTGTGAGCCATACCATGACCAATGGCAATTTTAGAACCCTTTATTTTTATCATTACTGGTCCCGGATGGCCCGAACTTATAAGTTCAATTTTTTCTCCTGGAATAAAACCCATCTCTTTCATCCTGTTGACAAACCCATACCCTCCATGTATTTCAACAATAGTTAGATTTTGCCCTTGGTGCATCATATATAGAGGGGCACTGTGTTTTTCTGTCAATCTTTAACCTCCACTATAATATTGATTGCTTCTTCTTTTCTTAATGAGAGATGATAGTCCTGGATAAGTAAATCAATCGGATCGCCTAATGGTGCTTTCTTCTTAACTTCAATCTCTGAACCAGCAATTACACCCATATCCATAATTCTTCTCTTTAAAATTGGCTTTCCCATAATGCTTTTAACCCTTCCTTTTTCACCTGGCTTAAGCTGGCTTAATTTCTTTTCTATCATAATTATCTACCTCCGGTATTATTAATGACTATTTGCAATTCTTAGCTAATTCACAACTTCAATAATTATTAATTCAGCTTCCTTTTTTCTTAAAGAAAGATGGTAGCCTTTAATATAAATATCAATTGGATCTCCAAGAGGGGCTACCTTTTCTACCATAATAACTTCATTAGGAATTAACCCCATACTTAAAAGCCTTCGCTTTATTTCTCTATCTCCTTCAATTCTTTTGATAATTCCTTTTTCGTTTTTTTCTAAGTTTGATAATTTTTTAATATTAGTTACTTCTAATTTCTTATCTATATTTTCTTTTAAATATTTTGAAAAATTATCTATAAACTTACTATCAGCATCTATCTGCTTAATATATTTCATAAAACATACAATATTATTATATGTTTCTTCATGAATATAATGTTCTATATTACATGCGTCTTTCTTAGATATTTCTTCATCCGTTAGTAATATTTTTGAAAAAAAAGTAACAAGATTTTGGTGCTTTTCATATATTCTTCTTGCTACGATTGTACCGGTTTTGGTTAATTCAATATGTTCAAATTTTTCATGTACAATTAGGTTCTTTTTTAATAAAACTTTTATTGCATTGTTTATTGACGACACCTTATAGTTAAAAAATTCCATTAAATCTTTTACCCTAACGATTTTTTTCTTTAAGCTAATTATCCAGATAGCTTCCAGATAATCTTCCATACTTTGTGATAATTCATACATATAGTCTCTCCTATAAAATATAGACTTACCTATATTTAATAGCAATTTCTATATTAGTCAAGTTAAATGCACACTTTTTTCTGCACCTGAAAGAATAAAATCTTTTCCATAGACTTCCTTAAACTTTTTTCTAGCAAGATTACCTGAACAATGATAAGGAGACACTTTCTCAACACCCTAATCCTTTAATACATTGACAATTTCCATTATTTAACCTATATTCATCCAGCACAAATGAAAGCCTCCTAATATTAAATAAACATCTTTATATTTTTATAGAATTTTTAACGATGTTTTTCGCATGAAAATAGTTACAGGTCTTGTACTCTCCTATCAGACAGCAGGAGATTTCGCCAGGTGGAATCCACATTATCATTGACTTCTTCTAGAAGGTAGTTTTGATGCGGAAGGCAATTTTGAAGAACTGATAAATGAGAATTTTGCTAATAAATTACTATCCTGGAAGAATTCAGGATTTTCAATTGATAACTCTGTAAGAATCTTTAGCTCAATATATAGCAATGCGTCCCATATCTCTGGAGAAGATTAGATATGAACCCTTTCATGGAAAGGATTTTAGAGCACTCACCTTTGGGAACTATGCGCAATTAACTCTAAGGAGAGATGATTCCTTATATTTTTTCTACCGTTTATAGACGTTCTGGAATTTTTGCCGTATATTTCTATTTTTCTTTGTAAAAATCCTTACATAAAATTATAAGTTTAGCTATCATTGCATTGTAGTACTACTTAATCGGTACACAGGGATATAAGCTCTTTAATCGTGGGCGGCGTCCCCGGACCGCCGTGGACCGCTTGATAACGAATATATCTGCCGTCTGCCAGCGCAAACCAGTAATCCGCATGCCAGAAGTTACCGGCAAATCCCAACGCCTTTATTCTTATTCGTACCGCCTTGATTGAACGGCCTGAAATCTTTACTTTTTCTATGTTCATTTTAAGCGCTTCAAACTCAAACAGAGCCAGGTCGTTGGGAGAGATTATCCAAAACTCCACCCGCTGTTTCATAGAAAGAGCAAACTTCTGTAAAGTAACCTCCGGGTACTGATACCAGGGTCGGGAGTCTATAGTATATTCTTTGCTCACCGGCTGGCGCTTGAATGTACCTTGGAGCTTAATCGTATTTCCGTTGCGCTGCGCTTTAAAACTGTTGCCCTCCGCTGCCTGGGTGACTTCCCACACAAGCTGATTAGAGCTGCTGTCATAACTGTTCAGGCTGATTGGCGTTTTCAACACAAATCCCGCAGAGGTATGTTCAAAAACAAGCACTTCGTATGCTATATTTTGGCCGGTGCTTACTTTGAATGTATACGATTCCTGGGCAGATACGGTATTGGCCATGGCTATTAATATAAGTAAAAGTGTAAATAACTCAAGATATTTCATTTTTGTATCGGGTAATCCGGATTGGAAAGGTCATACTCGAAATTACCAAAATCAAGAGCATAGCCTGACAGTGTTTTACCATCAGCCGTAAGCTTAAATTTGCTCAAACTTCCCGATTGGCTATCTGCATGTTCGGCTGATGCGAATTTTGGAATAAGCTTTTCAGAGAGCTTATTATTGGAGACATTATATATATGAAAATGATAATAGCCTTTAATAACAACATATTTTAAATTTCTTTCATTATGGTGTAATACAATCTCATATGGAAAATCGGAAGAAACATTAACGGGAAGGAGTATTTTATTTATTACAGAAAAACCATTGCCATATTCTATTGTGACAAGCTGCCTTAAGCAAGGTAGATTATTTTCATTATAGGCAGCAGAATCGGCTGCTATGCGAATGATAGTTTTTATTTCAGGAAAGACAACTTCCGAGCCAAGCCTGTACTTTGCTATTTTAAATCCTTTCTCAATAACAGGTAATACTATTGTTTGACCGGGCTTCAAAGGAACAGCAGGATTATGGTTATTAAGTTTTTGGATAATATCAATATACTCGTCTATTAAATAAGGATCAAAATCCGAAAAGGAAGCGGACATTAATTCCTGTACGATTTCGTGTAATGATGGGATACTCTTTCCCGTCGCATTCCGGGGCACCGTATATTCCTGTGTTTTAATAATAACAGTGCATTCACCGCTTAAATCATACCTGTACCAACCTTCATCAGTTTTTACACCGCCTGTAATACCTCCTTTAAAGTCTACTTTTATTCCTACAGGAAAAATATGCAGAGCATAGGTTGAAAGCATTTCTCCATAAAACACACGAAAATTACCATAAACCGGCACAAAACGCATAATACCTTGATCATTCCCTAAAATGCCTTTCTCACCGTTATCCGTTAATACAATTGTTCCTTGAAAAGCGACTGCCCCGCCGCTAAAGGCGTGTAAAGTGCTTAATGTAATAAAAATGACCACAGCAATAATTTTTTTAATCATTTCGGACTCCCTCTTTGTTTTACTTTAATACATACGATTTTTAACCGGTATATTAAATGAGTTTCTTGCAAAAATAACATTTTTGCAAGAAACTCCTAAAATGGAAATTGCTAAATTATTATGGTATAAAGAATTAGTATTTTACTAACTTAATATATTTTGAGTTTTGCAATTTCCTCAAATAATAAGAATTTACCATTTACTCCCGGGCTGCTCATGATTTGGCCGAATCCGCCACAATCCATTTTATCGCAAATATAAAAATATTCCGGTCTTTTTCTTTAATTATTGATATGTTCTTTTATATATTTACCTCTTGTTAATCCTTTTTTTACCCTTTTTATTCCCTCTCGGATTTGTTCAAGGCTAAGATTCCCATAACCTAAAATAAGTTTATTGTTGTTCCGGTTCTTTACGATTGCATGATCCTCTACTCTATAAACACGTACACCTTGGTCAAGGAGTGTGTTTACAAGCTTGTCCGTAAAAACAATATCTTTAAACCCGGCAACAATATACAAACCCGTAGAATCACCGCTTATAGTTACATTATCATTAAACTCCTCATGCAATATATTGATTATCCATTTTCTTTTTTCTTTATACAGTCTTTTCATTTTGTTGACATGTCGATCAAAATGTCCCTGTAATATAAAATCGGATAAGGCAACCTGGGGCAGGGAAGATGTAATAAGGCCACATTCCTGTTTTACTCTCACACACGGCTTTACCAGTTGTTCCGGAAGAACCATATAACCAAGACGAAGCGAAGGATAGATTGATTCACTGAAGGTCCCAATATGGATAACTATTTCGGGATCAAGCAGATGCAGGGAGCTGATGGGAGAACCGGTATGTCTGAACTCGCTGTCATAATCATTTTCTACTATAAAGGTTTTAAGTTTCCGTGCTATTTCTATAAGCCTTACCCTACGCTGAATGGACAGCACACTTCCGGTGGGAAACTGATGCGAAGGTGTTACCATAATAAAATGATCTTTGACAGCTTCCGGAATAAGCTTTACCCGCATACCTTTTTCATCAACGGGAATTGGATGGTATTGAATGGCAAGACTTGAAAATATTTTTTGGATTCCGTCATACACGGGATCCTCGATTATTACACCGCTGAAATCCGTTTTAAACAGCCTGCCTATAATCAAGAATCCTTCCAGCGATCCGGACAAGACAATAATCTGATCGGGATGACAACTTATGCCTTTTTTTTTAAACAGAAAATCCGCCAATGTTGCCCTGAAGGCAAAAACTCCCTGTGCGTTACCGTAATCCAATAGATGATCGGGCATATCAAGAAATGAGTACTTTAAGAATTTTGACCATAGCTTCCTGGGTACTCTTTTGAAATCAGGAAGACCGCTGTTAAAATCTATGATATGGGTCTGGCTTTTTCTCTCAATACTGTATGTATTTGCCTTTTTTATGGCCGTTTTATAATCAACAAGATGAGTGTCATCCGCCACATATGTACCCGATCCCCTGCTGCTTGAAAGATAACCTTCAGCAGTTAGCTGTTCAAATACTTCAATTATTATATTTCTGGATACTTCTAATTCTAGTGCCATAGTTCTGGTCGATGGCAGTTTTTCTCCGCTTTTTAATTCATTCTTTAATATTTTATCCCTAACTTGAGTAAATATCTGCTCAGTCAATGTAGTCTTTTTAGATCTGTCTATATGAATCCAAAACATTGAAGACACCTCAAAAGTGGTACTATAAAAAAAGTTGAAATGTGGCTCTTTTCCATACCTCTTTTTATTACTATATATAACATTAAAAATCAAGTTATGCGTAATACAATCTTTGTGTATTTAGGAGCAGACAATGAAAATCGAAAATATACATTATTCTGATCACGCAAAGGAATTAATTAATTCTTTTCCTAAAGGTATTTTATTACTAACAAAATATAAAGAAAACATTAATATAATGACAATTGGATGGTGTCTCTTAGGTTATATGTGGAACAGACCAATCTTTCAAACTATCATTCGTACCTCACGGTTTACTTTTAATCTTATAGGAAAAAGTAAAAATTTTTCTGTTAATGTCCCTTTAAAAGATAAAATGAAAGAAGAAATATTATTTTGTGGTACAAATTCAGGAATAGATATTAACAAAATTAAGAAATGCCGTTTTACTATCTCTAATTCACAATTAATTGATTCTCCTATCATATCAAATTGCGATTTATTTTTAGAATGTAAAGTAATAGCAAAATTACCAATTGAGAATATTAATGGAGATAATTCACATGAAAATCTTAGCGATAATCATTTCCATATGATGTATTATGGAGAAATAGTATTAAGTTACATTAAAGGAGGAAACAGATGAATAACAGTTTTAAAAGAACATTGGGGAAATCAGGGATACAGGTAAGCGCCCTTGGTCTGGGATGCTGGGCTATCGGAGGCCCGTGGAATTTCCTGGGCAGTCCGGCAGGCTGGAGCACTGTGGATGACGCGGAATCAATAAAAGCGATTCATAAAGCCATGGAATTAGGTGTCAACTTCTTTGATACGGCCGCTAACTACGGCTGCGGGCATAGCGAACGCATACTGGGACAAGCAATCAAAGGAAAACGGCAGCAGGTCGTGATCGCCACCAAATTCGGTTACCTTGTGGATGAGGCTACCAAGAACGTCTACCCATACGGAGAAACTGAAGAGCAGAGTGATGTTGCCGGTCATGTACGGGCAGAGTTGGAAAAAAGTCTCCAACGTCTGCAAACCGATTACATAGATGTTTACCAGCTGCATGTATGGGGTCTTACGATTGAGCGCGCTTTGGAAGTGCGAGAGGTGCTGGAAGTTTTGGTAGAAGAAGGCAAGATCCGCACTTATGGCTGGAGTACGGATCGTACCGATGCGGTTAAGGCCTTTTCAACCTCACCTAACTGCGGTGTTGTGCAGCAGCAGTTAAACATATTTGACGGTAACCTGGAGTTGCTAGCCCTTTGTCAAGAACTCAATCTTGCCAGCATCAACCGCGGCCCGCTGGGTATGGGGATACTGACCGGAAAATTTACTGCCAGCTCAAACTTCAGTGACGATGATGTTCGCAAACATGCTCAGTGGTTCGGTGGTCTTAAAGACGGCCATCCTAATAAGGAATGGCTCGATGCTCTTGATGCTGTAAAAGAAGTGCTCACCAGCAATGGCCGCACACTGGCTCAGGGCAGCCTGGCCTGGATTTGGGCGAAAAGTGAAAAGACAATCCCCATCCCCGGCTTCAAAACAGTGAGGCAGGTTGAGGAGAACGCCGGGGCAATGGAATTCGGGCCCTTAACAGAGGAGCAGCTTGCTGAAATTCAAACACTGTTAAATAAATAATTGAATGATTAAGAAAAGGAATATATATTTTAGAAACCTATATCAAAGGAGAAAAATATGTTTGTCTTAAAAAATATTAATGAACTTTATGATAATTTTTCTGAAAAGGTATATAAAGCAAATATCCTTGATAAAAAGACAAAGGAATTGATTGCTTTATCATGTTCAGTAATGGCTGATTGTGTACCATGTATTGATTGGCATTATAACAAAGCGGTAGAAGCCGGCTCAACACATGAAGAAATCGCAGAGGCCTTGGCTATATCAATGTCTGTAAGTGCCGGCAGTAAAAGAGCAAAATACGCTCCCGTAATAGCCAAACTTGAACATAAGAAGTAGTATGAATTGTACAACTGCCAGCAGTATATAATTTAAGATTAAGCTTCTTCTTCGAATCTTGTCTTGAAATTATCTATATTCAACTACTTTTTAAATTTTATTTATTTTTTCCAAATATTATTGACTTTTTTCTCATTGTCAATTACAACTTACTGCAATTTGTCGTTTTATATCTAATAAATGACGGATCCATATAAAAGAGGTGTTATAGTTTAAAATCATGCTTAGATCGTTCACAACACATAAAGAGTTTATACCCAAACTTTTGACGATTGCTATTCCCATCATTTTGCAGAATTTTCTACAGGCGTCATTAAATTTTGTGGACGTATTTATGGTGGGCCAGCTGGGAGATGATGCGGTGGGGGGCGTGGGCATTGGCAATTACATATACTTTATATTCATCATGTTCATTTTCAGTATTGCCAGCGGGGCCTCGATCTTTACCGCTCAATATTGGGGAAAAAAGGATATAAAGAACATCCGCTCGACACTGGGAATAGGTTATACCTTTGCCTTAATAGCATCCGTGATATTTACACTCATCATCATGTTGTTTCCCCGTACCTTAATCATGATCTACAACAGCGATCCCGTTGTTGTCCGGTTAGGTGTGCAATATCTTGAAATCGTGGTGTTTAGTTTTATTTTAACTTCGCTTTCCATCGTCTACTCCATGATATTAAGAAGCACGGAACATGTGATTTTTCCCCTGGTCGTGAGTATAATAGGACTGTCGCTCAATACGTTTTTAAACTATCTGCTTATTTTCGGAAATTTCGGCTTTCCTCAGCTTGGAGTAAGAGGTGCGGCAATCGCAACACTCATTGCCCAGGCGGTTTCCTTCTTGATTTTAATAATTTTCTCGTATATTCGCAAACATCCTACGGCCGCAGGCTTCAAAGATCTATTCAATTATCCGAAAGCGTTAGTGAAAGAGTACATCAAAAAATGGCTTCCGGTTATGGGACAGGCCATGGGTTGGGGATTAGGCTACAATATGTACAGTATAATTTACGGAAACATGGGCAAAGAGTCTTTGGCAGGCTACAACATCGCCTGCTCGATTGAGCGTGTCTGCCTTACCTTATTTTTGGGATTGGGAACCGCCTGCTCCATTATGGTCGGCAACCGGATCGGCGCGGGAGAGGAACATAAGGCCAAAGATTACTCTAAAAACTTTTTATTTTTGGCGTTTTCCATTTCGCTTGTTATCGCCACCGCACTCATCATTTTTAGGGGGAGCATAGCAGGCATCTATAACCTTTCTCCTAAAAGTAGTGAGTATCTCTTCCACCTCTTGTTGGTGATGGCCCTTATTATGCTGGCTAGGGTAATGAATATTACCTTTATCGGCGGTATCTTAAAAGCAGGCGGCGACACCTTTTTCAGTATGATAGTCGATATGGGCGGTATCTGGTTGATCGGTGTGCCCATCGCGGCCTTTGCCGCATTTATCTTGGGGCTGCCCGTATACTATGTAATGGCCCTGGCTGCCACAGAGGAGTTTGTAAAAATGACAGCTTCTTATATCCGCTTTGTATCCAATAAATGGATCAACAATTTGACCAAGCAGCCCGCGTAAAATATAATTTTGGAGGTGTGATTATGAAAAGAGAAACCATATCCTACGAAAGAGTGCTCTATTTCATCGGGAATATCTCTCCCATGTACTTTGCTTTCAGGGTAAAAGTAAATGGGAGTGTAAAAAAACAAGACCTGGAGCAGGCCCTCTGCAAACTTCAGCAGAGGCATCCGCTGGCCCGGGTGCGTGTGGAAATGACTCAAGATAAAAAACAGTTTATTACTGATGAAAATGTACCGGCCATCCCGTTAACAGAATATACAGGGCAGCAGACCGACTGGAAATCCCTTATTATGCAGGAATTACAAACACCTTTTGATATATATAAAGGCCCCATGATCCGAATCTCTTTAATCCGTAATCAAAACACAACTGATGTGATTGCCGTATTTCACCATGCCCTATGCGACGGTTTGTCCGCAGTACAGTTTTTACATGAAATGTTTATATTCATGGCCGACCCGGATACCGATTTGAAGCCCTATACGGAAGCCCCAGTGTTTTCCAAATTGATAAAGAAAGAAATACTCGAAATTATTAAGGGGCGCGAACTGCCCGACTGGTTAAAAAACAAGGATTACCTCAAGATAGAACTCAAACCCGCCAAGACCGAACCGTTTCCCCGGCCTCACTTTGCCATTCACAACTGGAGCCTGTCAGAACAGGAAACGGAAAAGATAATAAAGCAGGCCAAACAAAACGGTATTTCCGTTCATGCGCTGTTGGGGGCCGTAATCCTCAAGGCCTTTGCCCGGGAATTCGGTGAAAAAGAAGGCTATGTTCGAAAATTGCAGAGCCCCTTAAGCTTTAAACCCTTTTTAACAGATCAGGCACAGGATTATTTCGGCCTGTTTAACGGATTACTCACCGTAGATGTAGACTGCTCGCCTGAGCGTCCTCTTACTGCAATAGCCAAGCAAATCTATACGGAATTAACAGAGAAAATCAATGATTATAATCCGCTGGACAGGTACTATTTTTTTAATACCTATTTTCTCGAAGATATCAAGGATCCCGAATTGTATTATGCCAACAGACCTACCCCACCTATGGATTATGATGTGTCTCTTTCCAATTTGGGGAGAGTGCAAATACAAAAAAACTACGGCAGCTATGAAATTGAAAAACTGTACGGACCTATTTTCAGCGCCATAAGGGGTGAGAGGGTTATCGGCATAAATACTTTCCGGGGCAGGATGTTCTTTACCTGTATCTATGATAAGGACTGTTTTGATCACAACGCGGGCAACAGGATAATCGAGCATGCTCTGAGCATGTTTCACGAAATAACAGAATAAACTGCGCGGGTAGATAATTTACACAAACAAAAGATTAAAGCGCGGCCAAAAAGTATAATATGTATTGAGCCGTCTTTATAGGCTGGTCCAGATGTACCACATGGCTTGCTGTTTCCAAATACTCCACAGCACAATCCCGCAATCCTTTTTGCAGGTAATCCGCCTTAGCTTCGGTGATATGCCCTTCCAGTTCGGGATTTCCCCTCAGCAGTAAAACCGGACAGTGTACTTTTACAAGCAGCTCATCCAGCTTAAATCCCGTAAATACGTGTTTATCTAACACCGAGGTAATAGTCTTTTTATCCAACCGTGAAAGGTCAAGTGCTCTTTTTTTGGCCAGAGCACCTGTTTCTTTAATAGCCTTGAAAATATTCTCCAGATTATTATGTTGGCTTATAACCTGCAGGCAGCCCGAAAAATAGCTTAAAAAAGCTTTGTCATATACAATGTCTTTAAAAACAAAGGGATCGATGAGAGTAATGCTTCTGCACATGCGCGGATTGGCAGCCGCAAGATACAGCGAGACAGCCGCTCCCAACGAATGTCCTATTAAGGACACGGGTTCTTTAAATGTCTTTGTTAAAAATACTTGGATATCAGCCGCGTAATCGATGATCTTATAATCCTGACAGTGCGCTGACCGGCCGTGGCCGCGTAAATCGGGAGCATATAGTGTATAATACGGATAAAGAAAAGGCACGAGTGTTAAAAATGTCTGCCAGCAGTCGGTCAGTCCGTGCAACAGCACTACAGGCGGTCCGTTTTGTGGTCCCTGTACATAATGGAGCTTAATACCGTTAACATCACAATGTTTACTCTGCAGCATCGCATCAATCCTCGTCAATTTATAATATGTATAAGATGTAACAAAAAATGCAGAAAAAATAAATGCTTTTTTAGAAATAATGCTGCACTTTCCATTATTGGATTTCAAACCCATTGCCCAGGTACTGTCTGTACTGCGTGCGGTAATGCATGGGAGAAAGACCGGTGTGCTGCTTAAAAACCTTACTGAAATGGAATTCGCTGTAAAACTTAAGCCTGTCCGCTATCCGGTAAACAGGCAGATCCGTTGACATGAGCAGAGAGGTAGCAGCCTCCAGCTTTAATCTGCCGAAGTATTTCATGGGTGTGATCTTCATCTTTTTACGAAACAGGCGGATAAAATACGAGATGTCCAGATTTAACTTTTGTGTAATATCCGATAGCTGTAAATTCTCACTCACATTATGCTGCATTATACGCAGTGCCTTTTCAATATGCACATTACTTCCACTGCCGTGATCAAAGCTTTTCATATCCTCCGCCAGTATATATAAGAACGATATGAACTGATGTACTGCGGATAAGCTTAAATTACTGTTACCGGATAGGCTTTTTTCTTTTATCTCTTCAAAAAAGAAACGGAAATTGCTACCGATATTATAGAAATGATCTTTTTTAATACCGCGCTCCAACAAATCTTCCAGCTCCTGCTCGCCCTGTTCCAGCTCTACCAGTACCGCGTAATAGGTGATCATATGTGTCAGATCCGTGGCCTTTATGGAATGCTTGTCAAAAGGCCGGCTCAGGAATAATGAACCCTCTTTTATGACATAAGACTGTTTGTGAGTATAAAAGGCACCGACTCCCTCCAGAAAATAATGAAGCTCATACTCTCTGCTGCCGTGATTATGATAGCGGCCGTGCCAGCGCAGATCCCTCTCTTCATGCATCTGATAGACAAAAACCACATCTTTTATTTTCACTACAAGGTCAATTATATATATAAATCCGCAATTTTGTCCATTCCCGCTGTGAGGACTTCCTCTTATATTCAATTAAGATCTTATGACTGTCTGCACAATGTGTGCAGGCGCATTTTATGAAAAGGAGCGTATTATGGATTATTTTATCGGCAATAAAGAATATTTTCCAACAGTGAAAAAAATCAACTATGAGGGTATGAACTCGGATAATCCCCTGGCATTCAAATTCTACGACCAAAACAAAGTCGTAGCCGGTAAGAGTATGAAAGAGCACCTGCGCTTTGCGGTTGCTTACTGGCATACCTTCTGCGGAGCGGGTAATGACCAGTTCGGCGCAGGCACACTGCCCCACCCCTGGGATCAGGGTAAAGATGACCTGGAGAAAGCCTTCAACAAAGCGGACGCGGCCTTTGAATTTATAAGTAAACTTGGCGCACCCTATTACTGCTTTCACGATACGGATGCCGCACCGGATGCACAGGAGGTTTTGCCTGCTGAAAAAAATCTGCACAAAGTAGCGGAAAGGCTGAAAGAGCACCAGCAAGCCACCGGTATCAAGCTGTTATGGAACACGGCCAACCTTTTTAGTCATCCCCGCTATGCAAACGGCGCGGCAACCAATCCCGATTTTCGCGTGCTGGCCCGTGCCGCAGCCCAGGTAAAAGCCTGTCTGGATGTTAATGTGGAGTTGGGCGGCGAAAACTATGTGTTCTGGGGCGGCAGAGAGGGCTACACCATGCTCTGTAATACTGATATGAAGCGAGAGCTTGACCACCTGGCCCGCTTTCTTACTATAGCCCGTGATTACGGCAGAAAGATCGGTTTTACAGGCACCTTTTTAATCGAGCCCAAGCCCATGGAGCCTTCAAAACACCAGTATGATTTTGATGCGGCAACCGTTATCGGTTTTCTCAAAGCACACGGACTGGAAAAAGATTTTAAACTGAACATCGAGGCCAATCACGCCACCCTTGCCGGACATGATTTCTGTCATGACCTGCAGGTATCCGCTGACCGGGGACTGTTGGGAAGTATTGATGCCAACAGGGGCGACCTCATGAACGGCTGGGACACGGATCAGTTTCCCACCAACATCTACGAAACCACCCAGGCCATGATGATAGTGCTTCATAACGGCGGATTGGCAAGCGGCGGTTTGAACTTTGATGCTCATGTGCGGCGCAACTCTACGGATTTGGACGACCTGTTTCTGGCTCATATCGGCGGCATGGACGCTTTTGCCCTGGGTCTTCAGCTGGCGCATAAAATTATAACAGACGGTAAACTTGACAAAATGAAACAAGACCGCTATGCGAGCTTTGATACGGGTAAGGGAGCGGCTTTCACAGCCGGCAAGCTTTCGTTAGCAGAGCTGTACCATGAAGCCGCAGCACTCAAACAAATACCTGCGGTCAGCGGAAAGCAGGAGCTGATTGAAAACTTGATAAATCAGTATATGTTTAGCGAGGTGTAAGCAAACAGAGCTTACACCCCTGCCTGCACAGTGTTTCCGTGGCCGTACCGTTTGCCCATGTGCCGATGAGCACTCTGCCGTTCTCTTTTACTATGTAGATAACCGGATAGTCATCACCCCAATCCACGGTAAGCTTATTCCCCTGCAAAGTACCTGTTCCGCTGTAGCTCTCACCCACACTCCAGCTTAAGCTGTAGCTGCTGCCCGATTTTACAATTTTTACGGTACCGGCATATAGCGTTCCTCCGGGATTGGTACTGTACACATCATACATACCTTCGATATTATAGCTTTGCGAAAAGCACAACGCACCTGAAAGAAACAAATTTACCACAAAAAAAGTAATTACTATAGGTTTTGATATATTGGCCTGATTATATTATAAATAATAGAGCTTCTTGCAAAAATAATATTTTTGCAAGAAGCTCTTAAAATGGAAATTGCTAACTTATTATGGTATAAAGAATAAGTATTTTACTAACTTAATATATTTTGAGTTTTGCAATTTCCTCAATAATATGAAAACTATATATTGTTTAATTTTCCTCTATTGTATTGTCTTTACTCTTTCCGCACAGGATATCAGGTCCGAAGAGCAAAATAATGAACCGTTTATCCAATTCGACTTCAGGATGGCACCTACAAGCCAGGGTGCACTGGAAGGCTTCGCCGATCTGAACTTTCTGTGGTGGGATTATCTTTCCAGCGGTGTGAGTTTTACGGCTACAAACTTTACCTCCGTGTATGATGAGTACGGAGGCAGCACTACTACAATCGACTCCAATAAAGTATTAAATATCAAAGTGATAAAAACCAGAGATGATCTTTTAAAACTTTCCTGGGCGGAAAATTCTTATATCTGCTTTAATGCCGGTATTTCAACCGCAATATCATGGCTCAACCAGAAAAAATACGGGCATGGTGAAATATTACCGGTGCCCGGCATTTTTGCCTATTTTTCAAATCAGGATGTCTTTTCTATCAAACCAACGGCACATGCGGAATTGGAAATCGCCTTTGATACAGTCATCATACAGGGATACGGTACAGTGTCTCCCCTCAGTATTATCGAACAAACCGAGGGCGAATTCTTTTTTTCCAATATTGGCTCCAAACTGGAATACTCAATTGAGGATACGAGTACGGAAGTACAATGCGGAGGTGAATTATTATTCACACCCTTTCCGGAGTTGGAGATTAAGCTTGGATTTAATTATACATGTCATAGGGGTACAGGAGCAGGTGTGATCATAGGAATCGATAGTATTGAAGAATTCCCGTATGAAAACGATGAGTATGAGATTTTAGTATCCGCTTCTATTAATATTCTTGGCTTCAAGCCCACTTTCGGAATGATTACCTACTGATATTTTTATAATCCCAATGCCTCAACCAGTTC
>CAZEPL010000004.1:0-4259 GCA_964514135.1 uncultured Spirochaetaceae bacterium
CACGTACGAGATATGGCGTGCAAGATGTCAAAGTTGGGCCATGAAGTGTCAGTAATTTCCGGTAAAAAATACGATAGGCAATATTTGAATGAACTAAAAAAGAATAGAATTAATGTTTTTCATGTAAAACGGTTAATCAGAGAAATAAACCTTTTCAGCGATCTGCTAGCACTAAGGAAGATTATGAAAGTTCTACGGAAAATAAAACCGGATCTACTTTCGCTTCACGCATCCAAAGCCGGATTTCTGGGAAGGATTGCCGGAGTCTTAACCAAGATTACGACTCTTTTTACGGCGCACGGCTGGAGTTTTTCCGAAGGCGTATCCATGAAAAAAGCAATATTCTATGCTGCGGCTGAAAAGCTTGCTTCATATTTGGTAAGAAAAATTATTAATGTTTGTAATTATGATAAAGGATTGGCATTAAAGTATGGTATTGCACCTTCCCGTAAATTCACAGTTATTCACAATGGCATGCCCGATATTACTCCCAATTTATTGGCCATCCCTAAAAAAAACCACTGCCGGATTGTAATGACTGCACGTTTTGCACCGCCAAAGGATCATGAACTGTTGCTTTTAGTGCTTAAGAAATTAGAAGAACTGCCCTGGCATTTGGATTTAATTGGAACCGGACCTAAGGAAGATGAAGTAAAGAGGATTGTAGGAGAATTAGGATTAAATGAAAAAATTACCTTCCACGGGCAGACACATCGAGTAGCTGAGATTTTAAGCAGGGCTCAAATATTTGTGCTGATAACCAATTGGGAAGGCTTGCCACGCAGTATTATCGAAGCATTGCGAGCTGGTCTGCCGATAATAGCAAGCAATGTCGGGGGAATTTCAGAGCTTGTTGAACACGAAACAAACGGCTATCTTATTCCGCGTGGGGATAAGCGACAGCTTACAGAATATCTGCGTATACTTTTAAGTGATTCTCTTCAAAGGGAGTACATGGGAAAGGAATCGCGAACGAAGTACGAGCTAGGATTTACTTTTAACAGTATGTATGGAAAAACTACTGCTATATATAAAGAATTGACTTCTTCCTAAGCTAAAAATATAATCATGAGTTACAGCTTGAAAATAAAAAAATATTCATGGCAGAGAATCAATAATAATGAAGAAAGCACTTAAAACATTTCTTTTAATCAGCATTGATATTATTCTCCTTTATTTATCGCTTTTGCTGGTTGTGTTCTATCGCTATCATGATAAATTCGACATCCTCATGTTCACAAGACATGTTATACCGTTTTCAATTATTTATCTTGTATGGTTTATTGTGTTTTACTTCTGGGACTTTTATAAACTAAAGCAAGCCTGGGATTTTCGAGATGTGTTCAAGGCTATGTTTATGAATGGAATTATTGCTGTTATATTTTTTTATATAATTCCGTATTTCCAAATACAGCCTAAAGTAATTTTATTACTGAATAGCGCGGTTTATTATTTTCTCTTTACGGGATGGAGATACTTCTTTAGGATTATCTTTAAGGATATCGGTCAAAGAAATGAGCTTTTATTAATAGGTCTCGATGAACACTCTTTGGAACTGGCTAAGAGTTTATTATCGAATACAGAAACACATTATGCTTTATCCACAATAATAAATATTGATAAGGTTAAACCGCCGAAATGGTTAGAACAAAAGAGCGGAATAGATATTCTAACTGATTTCTCGAGGGTGGATGTACTATTAAAGAAGAAACAAATAAGTATTATTATCGTAAACAATAAATGGTATTCAGAGCTTTTTCAGGAGCTGTATCATTTGATTCATCAAGGAATCGATTTATATCACATAGCATCATTTTGGGAGCTTTATAACAAATCCATACCTATTTATACTACGAATGAACTGTGGTTTTTGGAAAATCTAAGGGGTTTTAGCAAGGATCTCTATGAAAAGCAGAAGAGAATACTTGATTTGATTATCTGCTTTCTTTTGTCTCCGATCCTCATTTGTATATCTTTTTTTATTGTTTTCGCCATCCGATTCAACAGCAAAGGTCCTATTATCTATAAGCAGAAAAGAGTAGGGAAGGGTAACCGCCATTTTTATATGTACAAATATCGAACTATGGTCACCGATGCGGAAAAGTACGGTCCGCAGTGGGCAAAAAAAGCTGATCCCCGTATAACAAGGGTTGGGAAAATACTGCGTGTAACACGTTTAGATGAAATACCTCAGCTTATTAATATCATTAAGGGTGATATGAATATTAACGGGCCTCGAGCGGAAAGGCCTGAATTTGTAAAGATGCTTTCAAAACAGATACCCCATTATGATTTAAGGCACTTAATTCGGCCTGGGCTTTCAGGCTGGGCGCAGGTAAGTTTTGATTATGCAGCATCCTTGAAAGATACGGCAAAAAAACTTGAATATGATTTATATTATTTAAAGAACCGCTCGCATCTGCTTGATATCCAGATTTATTTAAAGACAATTAGTACTATTGTAACTCGAAAAGGGCGCTGAATTAAAAAATGAGGATTATAAAGAGATTACTGATTAATATAAATTATATCTTACGTAGAAAAAATATATTTATTAGGAATTTATCGTTATTAAAGCTTTGGAATGCTATGAAATGCATGGGAGCTTATGTACTAGGTAAAAAGAGAGTAAAAGTCTATCCTGTTATTTTAAAAGTTGATATTACACCATACTGTCATTTGCGGTGTCCGATTTGTATTCATTCAAATACTGCTGTACTCGCTGAACAGCATATTAACAAACGGATGCAGATGCAATTCTCAATGTTTAAGAAACTGTTAAAAGAAATAGCGGGTAAGACGTGGATATTATCATTACAGCATTTGGGAGAACCGTTATTTAATAAAGATCTGGCTAAGATGTGCAGCTATGCCAGACAAAAAAAAATAAGCACTTTTTTTGTCAGTAATTTTAGTGTAAAGTTACAGGATTCTCAGATCAAGGAAATAGTACAAAGCGGTGTGAACTGGATAACTGTGGCGCTGGACGGATTTTCACAGGATACATATAGTAAAACCAGAATTGGCGGTTCGATTGCTCTGGTTAAAAAAAATCTGGAGACTATGCTTGCTTTACGCAAAAAATTAAAGCAGAATGAACCGTTCATAGAGGTACAATCTCTTATATTTGAACATAACAGGCATGAGAAACAAAAGGTTATTGAATTTTGCAAAACATTGGGTGTAGATAAATTGACCTTTAAAAGGGGATCAATAGAACCATGGATTAAAAGACCAAAGGAAAAAAAGCCGCAGGTTAGGAAGAAAAAACGCTTACCGCTCTGCTTCTGGTCTTATTTTAGTGGTGTAGTGCTTTATGATGGGGATGTCATACCATGTTGTTGGCACAGACATGATAACGCTTATGCAGAGGACAAGAAAAGAATAACAATGGGCTCAATAACAAAGAGTACATTTCGCGATATTTACAATAATACCAAGTATCGAGAACTGCGGGCTTATTGTGTGAATCCTATATTATTAGCAAAAAGTGATAATGCAGCAGAAAATTACTGTTACGGATGTAAGCGCTTATTTAATTAAAAGCTGAATGAAATCGTAGATGGTATAAAAAACGGGGGGAGAAATGAAACTTTTAGTTACAGGCGGAGCCGGTAATGTAGGATCTGTATTGGTAAATCTGGCGTTACAAAAAGGGTATGAAGTAAAGGTTGTTGACGCTCTGTGGTTTGAAAAAAAAATACCCCTGCTAAATTTGAGTAATCCGAATTATGAATTTATTTTAGGTGATATCTGCGATCAGGTCTTGATGAAAGAATGCGTAAAAGATATTGATTATGTGATTCATGCGGCAGCAGTTGTAGGAGATCCGGCGAGCAAGATGTTTCCCGACATTACTGCGAAAGTAAATCAGCAAGCGGCAATCAATCTTATTAAACTCTGTGAAAAAAATGAAGTGAAAGGATTTGTGTTTCTCTCTACCTGTTCCAATTACGGAATATCCAGCGGGCTGGCAAATGAGGAAAGCGAGCTGAAGCCTTTGTCGCTTTATGCTGAGACTAAAGTAAACGTTGAGAAATATCTCATGCAGGAAGTAAAGGGAATAGACTGGGTGATCGGAAGATTGTCTACGGTTTATGGGATCTCACCGCGGATACGTTTTGATTTGACGGTAAATGATTTTGCCATGAATGGTTATAGAAATAAGTGCTTGGATATATTTTTACCACTCTCGTTCCGGCCTTATGTCAATGTATGGGATTTGGCACGCATTCTTTTAGCGATGATTGAAGATTTTA
>CAZEPL010000004.1:4359-9842 GCA_964514135.1 uncultured Spirochaetaceae bacterium
TTACAACACATCTCCTCATTTTTCGAATTAGAACCATTTGGTAACATAAGTAGTATGAATAACGCACTCTTCAAAGACATAATTGATACCATAAAAAGCTTGTTTGGAAGGGATGATTTTATTCCCCTGCATATACCGATTTTTTTCGGAAACGAAAAAAAATATCTTATCGATTGTATCGACAGCGGGTATGTCTCGTCGGTGGGTGAGTATGTAAATAAGTTAGAAAAAATATTCAGTTCTTATGTAAAAAGCAGCTTCGCGGTAGCCGCAGTGAACGGCACAGCAGCCCTGCAGGTAGCACTGCAGCTGGTTGGTGTGGGGCAGAATGATGAGGTCCTTACTCAGCCCTTAAGTTTTATCGGGACGGCCAATGCCATCTGCTACTGCGGAGCAAAACCTGTATTTATCGATGTGGAAAAAACAACATTGGGAATGGATCCGCAAGGATTAAAAGGTTTTCTGGAAACAAATACATATGTGGCTGACGACGGCCGCTGCTATAATAAAACCTCTAAAAGGCGCATAGCGGCGTGTGTGCCGGTCCATATATTCGGACATCCCTGTAGAATAGATAAGATTAAAGAGGTGTGCGATGCTTTCGGCATCCCGTTAATTGAAGATGCGGCGGAATCGGTCGGCAGTATCTATAAACAAAAACACACAGGGACATTCGGCCTTTTAAGTATCTTTAGCTTTAATGGTAATAAGACAATAACAACCGGTGGCGGCGGCATGATTGTAACCGATAATGAAGATCTTGCAAAAAGAGCCAAGCACATTACTACAACCGCCAAAGTACCGCATGCCTGGGAGTATGTACATGACGAAATCGGTTTCAACTACAGGATGCCCAATATAAACGCAGCTTTGGGCTGTGCGCAGATGGAGCTGCTTGAAAGGTATTTGGCAAACAAAAGAGAGCTTGCTGAGGCTTATAAAAATTATTTTGCAGATAAACCGATAGACTTTGTGTGTGAGCCGCCTGCCTGCCGTTCGAACTATTGGCTCAACGCCGTCATCTTAAGGGACCGCACGGAGCGAGATGCTTTTTTAAAACATTCGAATGATAATGGCGTCATGACAAGGCCGTGCTGGCGTTTACTCAGTTCACTTCCTATGTATGAGCAGTGTGAGACATTCCGTTTGGAAGCGGCACAGTGGCTGGAAGACAGAATTGTCAACATCCCCAGCAGTGTGCGATTGTAAAGCTACGGAAGAAAAATTGTTATATAAATTTACTAAACGACTTATTGATATTGTGTTTTCATTACTTGGCTTGATTTTACTTATGCCTCTTTTAGTTGTGGTGATAGTTGTGTTAAAGCTTACTGGTGAAAGGCAGGTATTCTATCTGCAGGAGCGGATAGGGATTAACAATAAAGGGTTTAATATTTATAAGTTCGTGACTATGCGCAAAAACAGTGAGGTAAAAGGCAGTATTACCTATAAAGGCGATCCTAGAGTACTTCCTTTCGGAAAATTTTTACGAAAAACAAAAATAAATGAGCTGCCGCAGCTTTTTAATGTGCTAAAGGGTGATATCTCCATGGTGGGTCCCCGACCATTAATGGATGAAAGCTTTGCTATGTATCCTGAATCTGTACAGGCACTGATATATAAAAATAACAAACCGGGTGTAACCGGTATGGGATCATTATTTTTTAGGAATGAAGAGGACATACTCTCGAATCACGGGCAAAACGTAAAAAAAGTGTATCGTGATAGGATCATGCCTGTTAAAGGAGATATCGAACTGTGGTACCGCGAGAATAAGAATCTGCGGCTGGATTTTAAGATTATTGTTTTTACTTCACTTTCGATAGTATCACCGCTTAGGAAATATCATGTTACTGCGTTTAAAGGCTTGAATAAAAAAGTAGTACAAAAATATTTGGAACTGGTTGTATAGATTTTATAATGGCAAAAAAACTTACTGTTATAATTCCCACGTTCAACGAAGCAAGCTTTATTGAGCAGTGTCTGGTATCGGTTGCTAAAAATGATTATCCTAAGCGCTTTTTAGAGGTGTTTGTTGTAGACGGTATGAGCAGAGACGGTACGAGGGAGATTGTACGTAAGTATTCACGACAGTACAAGTACCTTAAGCTGCTTGATAATCCACAGCGATTTGTACCCCACGCTTTAAATATAGGTATAGAGCAGAGTTCGGGTGAATACATCATACGAATTGATGCTCATAGTAAATTTCCGATTAATTATTTTTCATGGTTGGTAGAATGGCACGAAAAGTTGCAAGCAGATAATGTGGGTGCAGGGTGCGTAACCGATGTTATACATAAAACAGGCAAAGCCAATGCTATAAAGAAGGTACTGTCCGATCCGCTCGGCGTGGGGAATTCATATTTCAGAACCGGAGTAAACAAGCTCACACAGGTGGATACTGTTCCTTTCGGATGTTACAAAAAAGAAACATTTAATAAGTACGGGCTTTTTGATGAAAGGCTTATACGCAACCAGGATATTGAATTTAATAAGAGAATTATTAAAGGCGGGGGAAAGATCTATCTCCTGCCTGATTTGGAATGTACGTACTATACTGATGAGTCATATACAAGACTCGCGAAAAAAAATTATAAAAACGGTTTGTGGAATGTGTTAACGGCATATTTCACAAAGAGTTTTTCCTCACTCGGCTTGAGGCATTTTATTCCGCTTATTTTTCTGCTTTCGCTTGCTTTACCTCTGCCGTTTCTGTTTGTAACACCATATGTCCTGCTGGTAACGGGCCTCTCCCTCACATCATATCTGCTCGTGATAAGTATAAAAAGTTTATTGCTCAGTGAAAAAAAGACTTGCTTTACGCATCTGTTTGCTTGTTTTGTGGTTTTGCATTTTTCATATGGATTTGGCTCATTTCTGGGTCTGTTTGCGGTTTTGGCAGCATGTATATTTAAAAAAAATAAAACTAATCAACACCCCGCCTGATTTCTTCATGCCTTAATAATACCGATAATTTTTCTGTAATCCCTGTATTAATCCTGTAAATATTCTTTCGAAGCGGAAAGAGAATTTTCACAAGCACGGCGACTCTCTTGCTGTATACCACATGCAGTCTGCAGAATGCTTTGCGGAATTTAAATTTTTGCATTACAAACTCTTGAATGTTTGTGCTGTGTGAGAGGTTGCGGGCTCCCTCATTCACATAAAGCAATTTACATTCATTGAGATAATAGCTGTTCATGCTGTGATAAAGAGCATAACTCGGATAAAGTTTCAGGTAAGCGGGATCGAATTTCAACGAAGCATAATTACAGGTGTTGTCATGAAGCTTGTTTTGGCTGTACGCAATGAGTTTGCCTTCGGTATCCCATACACCCCAGAACTGCCATTTTTTATCAGAAGCCAAGCTCGATATATTGCTCTTAAAAATATGCTCGGCAAGAGGTTTGCGGTAATGCTCGTAACGCCCGAAGGCATTGACATACACGGGATACGCGTGTTCTGCGATATATTCGGCAGTAGTTATTTCTACCTTGCAATTTTTTAATCCGCGCCGTACTTTGCTTCGTGTATTACTGCTTAATTCTTCCAGAATGCCGGGGCTGTCTTTTATTATATACCAGAAGTTTGTTGCAAAGGGGCAGTCCCAGTCACTCACCCAGCGCAGGAAATATGCTTGTGACTGCTTTAACAGTTTGGCTGCGTGGTCTGTGGAAAGAGTCAGCCGTATATGGGGCGCGCTTTCCGCTATGAGTACACCTTGATAAAGATTCCACTGTATTCCGTTTAACTCGATCATTTTTATAAACAATATTTTTTATATAATCGCTATATAATTAATCTTTTAAATTATAAGACAGTATTTCTGTATTCTCTTTAGGTCCACCCTTGTATTCTACATAAAAATTATCATTAATATACGATTTAAGTTCCGGGCTGTTATATTTATTAAACTTATAATCTTTAAAAATCCATATTTTATTTGTCTTAACTGAATTAAGAAGAGCTTTTAGTTCATCAATAGAGTCAATAACTGTTTTTGCAAAGAAACTATCTGTTTCTACAGGAAAATAAGTCCATTTATTGTCATCAACTTTTCTTTGCCTTATAAAATAATCAAAATCTCCCAGATAGTAATAAGTTAACCAGGGATTTGAGGTAATAAGTATATCATTGGGTTGAATATTATTTCGCAAGTATTCATGAGCGGGTTTTTCATTAGGCTCAGGACTTTTAAAAGGAAAAATGAATATTTTTGTTATTAAGCTAAAAGATATTAATATAATAAAGATAATCGGTTTAGTATTTTTTATAAAAAATGTGATTGCAGAAGCTGTTTTTTTTCTTAATTTCGTAAAATGTTTGCTGATACTTTTATTTTCAAAGATGTCACGCAAATAATTGGTAAGAATATCAAAGGAAATTGCTAAAATACATATAAATAGCGGATAAAGATTAACCATGAATCTGGTGTCCTTATAATAGAAAAAAGATTGGCCGATTAAGGGGAAAAGAAATATAAAATAGAGAGAGAGTAATGCCCGATCTCTCTTCCATAAAGCCACAATAAGACCGGGGAAAAATAAGATAAGAGATACGATAAGGGAATAGTGTTTAAAACAAAACCACATCGTGACAAGCAGGCTTTTAATGTCTATATTACCTAAACGAATGAACGGCAGAGGGTCGTCGGAATGCAAGGTAGTTCTTGAAACAAAGGATGGTGAATGAAAGAAGAATAAAAAATAACAAAGTATTACTACTATTACGAACCAGATCCAAAAATAATATCGACGTATTATTTTAGCTTTAGTGAAATATAATATAACGATTACCATACCACAAATTGGGAAAAAAGCTAAACTATGTGACAATAACATTACTAAAGAAAAAATAAAAAACAATAGTCGATATTTATTTTGCGTATCAGAAATAAAACCTTTTATCAAGCAAAATGCAGAAAATAAGGTAAGTACTTGGTAGAGTATATACATGCGTGCTGATAAAGCGTGGGCCATTTCGATAGGAGAAAATATTAAAATAAGCAGTGCAAATATTCCTGCGATCAAACCATTCTTTAATTTCACTATCTTAAATAATAAAAAAAGAGAACAAAGGACCAATATGATATTAATAGCTCTGGTTGCCATTTCGCTTTTACCAAACACCAATATTTGTCCTGCGAGCAGATAATGATAAAGAAGAGAGCGTTCATATATCATTCCGCTTGGTAATTGAGGATAACCATATTTGGTAATTCCCTCTGCGGCTAAAATGCTGATTCCCTCATCTTCATAAAGGGGATATTCCTTTACTGAGAAGAGGAGAGTTATCAGGTAAAAGGTAAATAAGATTATTATACATATTTTTATGGTCAGATGTATGTTATTTTTAGTTTGCATCGCCTTTTGGATAACAGACCTCTCTATTAATTGTCGAGAATAATTATATTATATGTATTATACATAGATTCTTTAGTCAATAAATAAAAATATTTTAATTAATAGTTGACATTAAAA
>CAZEPL010000004.1:9942-31014 GCA_964514135.1 uncultured Spirochaetaceae bacterium
TCTATGATTTCCGGCAGGTTTTCTGCTTTGGAACAGTGGATTATCAGAAGACCGGATTCGTTCAACATGGAACGGACAGCGATATCAGTTAATATATCTTTTTTGTACTTATAAGCAAACGGGGGATCCGCGTAGATGTAATCATAACGATTTTTACCTCTTTTAAGGAAGCGCTCGACGGGAGTAATCACGATCTTTATCTCCGTATGGATAAAACTTATATTTCTTTTTAAAGCATTTATCTTTTTACTGTCTTTTTCCACAAGGATTACAGGCTCCGCACCGCGTGATGCGGCTTCGATGCCCACGACGCCCGATCCGCTGAAAAGATCAAGAAATGAAAATCCTGAAATATCACCGAGAATGGAAAATAGTGATTCACGCATTCTGTCCATTGTGGGTCGAATAATCCCTTTGGAACAGACTATCTTTCTGCCCTTATAGTACCCGCCGGTTATCCTCATAAATCTTCCTTTTCAGTCCTTATAAAATATTTAACGCTACCCAATTAATTTATTCTAACCACTGTCAAGAAATCCGTCTTCAAAGGGCGGCACCTTGTTTAAAACATCTCTACACACATTGTGTTCCGGTTTTAAAAGGCCGGGATCACTTTCCAAAAGCTTTTGCACGTCTTCTCTGGCGGAAAGCAATATCGGGATATCATGTGTGAGATCCGCTATTTTTAACTTTAAAAATCCGGACTGTTCTACCCCGAGCAATGCTCCGGGACCCCGAATCTTCAAATCTTCTTCTGCAATCCTAAAGCCGTCATCGGTTTCCATCATTATCTTTAAGCGTTTAATACCATCTTCCGTAATCTGCCGGTTATAAATCAGAAATGCATACGATTGAAGCTTGCTTCTGCCTACTCGTCCTCTTAGTTGATGCAGCTGGGAAAGTCCAAAGCGCTCGGCGTGCTCAATCACCATGCAGGTTGCATTTGCTATATCCACACCTACCTCCACAACACTTGTAGCCACAAGTATCTGAATATGACCTCCGGCGAACTGTTCCATAGTGGCTTTCTTTTGTTCTTCATGAATTTTGGAATGAATCAGGCCTACTTTAAAATCTTTAAAGATGTGTTGTTTTAGGTTTGCATACATACTTTCCGCAGCTTTCAGATCTATTTTTTCAGATTCTTCTATTAACGGATAGACAAAATAGGCTTGTCTTCCGGCCTGCAGTTCCTGCCGCACCCGCCGGTACACTTTTTCTTCATTTCCCTCTCGGGTAAGATGGGTAATTATAGGTTTTCTGCCTGCGGGTTTGGTTTTGATAGTTGTGGTTTTTAAATCCCCAAAAACAGTCAGCGCTAAGCTGCGCGGAATGGGAGTGGCTGTCATTAAAAGCATGTCCGGATTAATTCCTTTTTCTACCAGAGCTTTGCGCTGTAATACTCCGAAACGGTGCTGTTCATCGATAATTATCAGACCCAGATTTTTATATTGGACATCCATAGAAAAAAGGGCGTGTGTACCAATTATCAGGTCTATTTCACCTTTTCGTAATGCCTTTAACAAAAGCTTGCGTTGCTCTCCCGTAACAGTTCCGGACAGAAAGGCCACTTTGAGGCCCGGCGGCTCCATTAACAAAGCGATATGTTTTGCATGCTGCCGGGCAAGCAGTTCGGTAGGAGCCATGAATACTACCTGCTCGTCCGCTTCTATAACCGAGAGCGCTGTTATAACCGCTACAAGGGTTTTGCCGCAGCCCACGTCACCCTGCAGCAGCCTTGCCATGGGATACGGCGAAAAAATATCGTTATTAATAGAAGCAATTGCTTTTTTTTGATCGCCGGTGAGTGGAAAGGGAAGGCGCTCCAATAATTTTTTTGCGAGTACGTGTTTGATCGGTACGCGTTCCGATCGTTTGACAGTACGTTTTAAGCTGCGCCTTGCCATAGCGAGCTGTAAATAAAACAGTTCCTCATATTTCAAATGCTTTATGGCGTTCTGTAAATTATTTTCGTCTTCAGGAAAATGGACTGTAATGAGATCCTTGGATTTTAAAGCGAACTGGTATTTTTTTCTAATATATTGGGGCAGCTCATCGCTAATTTTTTCCGCATAGAGTGTTAATGCGTTTTTAACGGCCTTATACATAATAGTCTGTGAAAGTCCGGCTGTGAGCGGATAAACAGGGAGGATCTTGGCAAAGCGGTCAGATTCTTCATCATAAGCTTCGAGCTCAAAGTTACTACTCTGTTTTTCTCCGAATTTATATGTGAAATTACCGGAGATAAAAAAAGTTTTTCCGGGCACAAGTGCGTTTTTAAGATAATCTCTGCCGAAGCACACCAGACAGGCGGTGTCGGTCTGGTCTTTAATATATACTTTTAAAATAGGTTGTTTTTTGGTGGGGATGTAATCGTGGGCTATTATCGTAGCAATCACATTAATTTTTTTAGACGTGAGCGCATCCTTCAGTCTGCTTATGGTCCTCCTGTCCTCATAATCGCGGGGAAACTGCAGAAGCAGATCTCCTATCGTTTGTATGCCCATTTTCTCAAACAGCAGAGATAGTTTCGGGCCAATTCCCTTTATGTATCTTGTTTGATGTGTGATTTCTTTTATATACATGTGCTTTTCATTTATCTATTACTACTGTTAAAAGTTATATTTTGCTTTTAAATTTTTATAAGGAAACCAGGAACCCAGGAAAAATTATTATAGATTTTCAGTATTAGTTTGATTATTTTCATGGTTTCCTGGCTTCCTTAGGGGTAATTTTTACAAAATATTGTAAAAATCTTACACAGCCACTCCGGGCATTGAGAGCTTGTCCACAATATCTTGCATATTTTGATTTATCTGCTTTAAATCTTCGGAAGACAGACCAGCCCCGAAAGCTACTTTCTCTCGTAAGTCGGGTGAGTGCAGGTCTCCCGGAGAGTGAAAATCCGAATTGAGTACAAGCTGGGCACCATGTTGCAGCGCCAGCCGGGCAACCCTGCCGTTGGCCAAACCATGAGAAGAGCGTGATGTGATTTCCAGGTGCACATTATTTTTTTTTGCCAAAGCTACTTCTTCGGATGTTATAAGCCCCGGATGGGCGAGGATATCCACTTTAGCTTCAATGGCGGCACGGTTGGTACCGGGATGTACCGGTTCACAGATGCTCTCGCCGTGACAGACTACAAGGCGCGCACCAAGTCGACGAGCTTTACCAACGAGCGCTGCAATCTGTGCCGGTGGTACATGAGTAATCTCCACGGCCGGGATTATCTTGATGCTTTTATAAAAACCCTGCGTTTCATTATAAAACTGTAAAATCTTTGAGATAACATGTTCGAGGTTTGAAGCATCGACATGATCGGCGATTGCTATTGCTGAATATCCCGCTACTTCCGCCCGGCGGACCAGTTCAGCGGGAGTCAGTACTCCGTCACTAAAAAAAGTGTGTGTGTGTAAATCAATCATAATTATTCACTCCATACATCAATAACTTGAGGGTAAAGTTTTAGTTTGGCCAGTAGCTCCGGATCTGCAGCTATGGTCAGCTGCGGTGCCGCTTTAATAATTTTTTCATTTTTTTGTCCGTTACCGACCAGATGAAAGTAAAGCGTACAGCTTCCCTTTTGATCGAATAGAAAATCTCTCAGCTGATAAGAGTTGTCTTCGTTGATAAAGTTACGCGCGATATGCAGATGAACTGAAGTGGCTTTTTTCTGCTTGATACTGTTCGGGTGAACTATTTCATCTACAATGAAGGAAATTTCGCCGCGGCTGGTATCAATCTTGCCGAAAAAGGCGCGCACGTGGTTTTCTTCCAGGAGCTCGCGATATTTTTCAAAAATATCTGAAAAAATAACCATTTCCAAAAAGCCGTTTTTATCTTCAATTTCGGCAAAAGCCATTCTTTTTCCTGTTTTGGAAATAATTTCCTTAACGGTTTTTAAAAGTCCGATAATCGAATAAATTCTTCCCGGTGCCGCTTCTTCGAGGCGTGAAAGGTCTATGGTGGAATATTTTTCAATTACAGCTTCATAATCGTCCAGGGGGTGTCCTGAAAAGAAAAAACCCAGGTTATCTCTTTCATCCATTAAGAGTTTCATTTTTGGCCACTCCTCAACCTTTTCTATTAAATCCGTATCAAAAGCTTCCGATTCAAGATTATCAAAAAGCAATCCCTGGCCGCTCTCTCTATGCTCCCGCCTTCTTGAGGCGATTTCCGTGATGCGCTCCAGATTATGGAATAGTGTCGCTCTGGTTTCGCCGAAACAGTCTAAAATGCCCGAAAGTATAAGTGCTTCCACAGCTTTTCGATTAACGGTTTTTAAGTTAACGCGCTCTAAAAAATCAAAAATATTTTTATACTCACCGTGCTGCTCACGCTGGGTTATTATTTCAGTGACTGCCGCGTCCCCGATATTTTTAGCTCCGATCAGCCCGTAAATGATATTTCCTTTTACTACGGTAAATTCTTTTCCCGACAAGTTCAGATTTGGGGGAAGAATATCTATTCCCATCTCCCGTGTTTCTTTTATGTAGTGAGCCAGTTTGTCCGTATTGTGCACTTCATTTGTGAGATTGGCTGCCATAAATTCTTTCGGGTAGTTGGCTTTTAAATAGGCGGTTTGGTATGCTATTAATGAGTAGGCGGCGGCGTGAGATTTATTAAAACCGTAACCTGCAAAGGGAATGAGGAGCTCGAATAACATTTCTGCTGTATTTCTGCTGTAGCCGTTATGCATGGCACCGTCTAAAAATCTTACTTTCTGCTCTGCCATTATATCGGCTTTCTTTTTTCCCATGGCCCGCCGTAATATATCGGCTTGACCCAATGAAAATCCCGCAACTTCCTGCGCGATCCGCATTACCTGCTCCTGATACACAATAACACCGTATGTTTCTTTTAAGATGGGCTCGAGCTCGGGCAGGGGATATTGAACCAGAGTCCAGTTGAGCTTTCCATTAATAAACTGATCAATATTTTCCATGGGGCCGGGCCTGTACAGGGCATTTAAGGCAATAAGATCTTCGATTTTTTCCGGTTTGGCACGTTTTAAAATATTCTGCATACCTGTACTTTCAAACTGAAAAATACAGGTGCTCTTTCCCAAACTGAGCATTTTATAGGTATTGGGATCATCCAACGGTATGGTTTCGATAGAAAAATCAATACCGCGTTTCTTAATAAGTTTGATGGTGTTTTGAATGAGAGTGAGTGTCTTAAGACCTAAGAAATCCATTTTAACAAGACCTGATTCCTCAAGAAAATCCATGGTGTACTGAGTAGCTATGGAGCCGGTTTTTGGATCTCGGTATAATGGGACATAATGGGTAAGCGGTGCCCGGCCTATAACAATACCGGCGGCATGAGTAGACGCGTGACGGCAGAGGCCTTCGAGTTTTTTACTCACCGAGATAAGCTGTTTGTAGAGTGTGCCCTTGTTTTCCAGGGCCTTTAATTTTTTTTCGATATGAATGGCTTTCTCTAAGGTCATTTTGGGTGCCATGGGTATGAGTTTGGCAATGCTGTCTGCTTCTGCGTAAGGAATATCCAATACTCTGGCCACATCCCGTATTACGGCTCTGGCTTTAAGCGTTCCGAAAGTAATAATTTGGGCTACCCTGTCTTTACCGTACTTGTTCGTTACATAATCAATGACCTCTCCGCGCCGCTCATAGCAGAAGTCTATATCAAAATCAGGCATGGAAATGCGTTCCGGATTTAAAAAACGCTCAAAAAGCAAACCGTATTTTAAAGGATCGATATCTGTAATTCCCAGACAGTAGGCGACGAGTGAACCGGCTCCGGAACCGCGCCCCGGTCCTACCAGAATGCTTTGTTCTTTGGCAAAGCGGATAAAATCCCATACGATGAGAAAATAACCCGTGTACCCCATGGAATTAATGACGGATAATTCATATTTAATACGCTCCATCATTTCCGTTGTCACTGACTGATAGCGCTCCGTAAGTTTTTTCATCACAATCTCATCCAAATAGCTCTCTAACGTATATCCTTGCGGTACGCTGTAGTGCGGGAGCTGCGGGCCGGTAAGGGGGATTTCGAGATTGCACATTTCTGCAATTCGCAAGGTATTGGCCAGCGCGTTCGGGACTGCTGAAAAAATCGTTTTCATCTCCTTCGGACTTTTAAAATAGAATTCAGGATGTTCGAATTTTAAACGGCTGCCTTCGTTGAGTTTTTTGTTTGTTCCTATGCAGATGGCCACATCATGTGCCATGGCATCATCTTTTTCCGTATAATGGATATCATTAGTCGCAACCAGCGGTATACCGGTGGCATTTGCCATATCAATGAGTGCTTTATTGACTTTTTTTTGTTCGGTTATGCCATGATATTGAAGTTCTAAATAAAAATTATCTTTCCCAAACAGATCTCTGTACCAGAGGGCTTTATTTTTTGCTTCTTCGAATTTATCATTTATGATGAGTGAGGGAATTTCACCGGACAGACAGGCGGAGAGGCTTATAAGTCCCTGTGCATGTTCCTGCAGCAGCTCTTTATCGATTCTGGGCCTGTAATAGAAACCCTCTGTATAGCTTTTTGAAGAAAGCTCCAAAAGGTTCCTGTATCCTACATGGTCTTTTGCTAAAAGCACCAGATGATGGTATTTAACTGCATGTTCCCCGCTGCTTTTTTGAAACCGCGATGACGGAGTAATATAAAACTCGGAACCTATAATGGGTTTAACATCTTGTTTTAAGCATGTCTTATAAAATTTGAGGATTCCAAACATATTACCGTGATCGGTGAGAGCCAGATGGCTCATGTCCATGCTTTTTGCCTTGGACACCAAACTGGGTATTGAGGCAATACCGTCCAATAGTGAGTAATCGGAGTGTGTGTGCAAATGGATAAAATCAGTCATGGTGATTAGTTCTAATATAAGTGTTTTAGACTACTCTGTAAATATGGAAATGCATGGAGACAGAGATTAAGACAGCTTGTATCTTGTTTTAAGAGATATTGTTTCTATTGAAGAACAGACGAAAAGTATTTGTTTTTCGTCTGTTTCCTTTTTCTCGAGTGAAGGGGCAATGGCCTGAGGGGTAAGAAGTTTCTCATATGTTATAAGGACTTTTTTTCGCATTGTAGCTATTTTTTCTTTCGGCATACGAGAAATACTGCGTAATATCTTTAAAAGCTCAGCTTCAGTATTAAACGTGAGACAGTTGTAGCCGTTTTTTAACGGTGGATGAAAATACTTGTTGTAATTAAAAATAGGAATTGCCCCAATTCTCATAGCTTCGATAATGTTGTGAGCGTGAGGAATTGTAACACCGGGCAGCGCTAAAAAGAAATTGCATTCTGAAAGAAATCCTATGTACTCTTCCGGAGTTAAGGGATATTTGGAAGGGTTATTGCCACTTTTAAAAGTTATGGCAAATTTAAATGCTTCTTTGCTGCTATATAAATTTGATTTCTCACTTTGTTGGGTGAGTAAAAAAACCGAATCGTGAAAATGAGTTTTTATCAACTCTACTATATGGTAGCGGTCGAGCAGAGGAAACATTGCTTTTTGGGAATATCCCTGCTTATTTACAGCGCCGGCAAATCCGAGTGTAATCTTTCTTGATTTATGAGCCAACTCATTTAAAGACGGTATGATATCTTCTTTGTCCTCATAAAAGCGCTGGCTCATGTAAAAGGGAAGATAGCGAATGGGAAGCTGTGATTGTGCTTCAAAAAGGTTAAAATAGTCATAAGAAAAAATAAGAAGCTTTTTTATCCCGGCAGATGTTATGAGAGCCAGATAGTCTTGTTCTCTATTTTCGGCCGGTATCTTGCGTACAGAACATACGCGGATGGATTTATCCGTTTTAAAGCGCATGCGGTAGAGGCTCTGAAAAAGTGCCAGACAAGAACTCCTGACTATTCTTATTTCCTCTACTGAAAAACAGGTGACAATTCGGGCCAGGAAAGGGATATGTCTGCCTTTTGTATGCATATGAATAATTACTGCGGATTTGCCACCGGTTTTTTTCCCAAATGAGCTGATCAAAAACAGGAGAGTATATAAAATCTTGCCAAGAAACTGTTTTAACACGGAGAGGATTCTTCTTGCCTGTTTTTTAAACTTCATGCGGTACCTCATTATGCTTTATAGGATTTAGAATCCATGTATTACTTCCAGCCATTTATTAATTGTGTTATGCTTTGAAAGTTTTTTCCTCACCTGTTTTGCTGCTTTGGAAAGAGATATACGAAGTTTTTCATTTGATATCAATTCTTTAAGCGCTTCATAAAACTCATTATTATCCTGATTCTTTACCAGTATGCCGTTTTTATAGTTTTCTATAATATCACGCGGGCCGGCGATGCAGTCAAAACTCACACATGCCAGGCCCTGTGACATGGCTTCGCACAGAACATTGGGGAATCCTTCGTATCTCGATGACAGAGCATATATCGAAGCTTTTCTATAGTAAGAATAAACCTCCTGCACTCTGCCTTTGAATATTACTTTAGCTGCAATGTCTAACGCGTGTGACTGAGCAATTAAATCATTCTTTAGTTTACCTTCACCCAATATAACCAATTTCCATTCAGGGTACTCTGCGGCGATTCGTTGAAAAACAGATAAAAGGGTGTCAAATCCTTTCTGGTACTCCAAACGGCCGACGGCGAGTATGATATTTTCCCTGTGTTTTTCTTTAAAATTCTGGTAAAACTGAGGATGTAAAGGATTTTGTATAATATGAATGTCGTGACAAAACTTGCGATAGTATGCTTGATCAAAACTACTTAATACAACCAAAGCATCCGCTCGCGGGTAAAGAAAATGCCTGAGCATGTGTAACAGACCCTTTTTTGACAAATAACTATTTCTTTCGGATATTACTACCGGAATCCCCAGTTGTCCGGCAATTAAAATCCCGAATAAATTTTCTTTGGTCATAAAGGTAATAAGTAAGTCCGGATTACTGTAGGATAATACAGCCTTAAGTTTTTTGAGTATCTTGAGATTATTTAATAATTTATCAATAATGTGTTTCGGTTTTTCAATTATACCCAGAGGCGTATAATTGATATTTTTATGTAATTTATAAAACGAGTTGCCAGACTCCAATGCATAAACGGATATTTTATATCCCAGACCTGCCATATAATTTGCCACAATTGACAATACTCTCTCTGCTCCTCCCGAAGTCATACTGTTTATTATGATGGCGATGTGTTTATTTTTCATAAGCGATATTTTTTATTCTCTGTATCATGAGACGAATTGATATGGTTCTCTTGCAGATAACGAGTGATTTGCTTGTATTCGTCAGTAAAAATCCTGTCTATCGAAAACCGATTAAAAATAAGCTTTTTTGCCTTCTGCCCGAGACTTTTGCAGAGGAAGCGGTTATTGTAAAAGACAAGTATCTTTTCTTTTATTTCTTTTACATTATTGCCGTCAACTAAAAAACCCGTCTCGCCGTCAATAATCGCTTCGGCTGAACCGCCGTGCTTTCCTCCGATCGAGGGAGTTCCGTATTTTGCCGCCTCAAGAAATACCAAGCCGAACCCTTCGGCGTCTCGCTGCCCTGGTAATACTATATTGGGCATAATAAAGAGATCGGCAATAGTATAGAGCAATGGGAGCTTCTCTTCCGGCACGAATCCATAAAAGATGACATTATCAGTAAGTTCATACCTATGAATAAGCTTTTTTATTTTTTGTTCTTCGGGGCCGCTGCCGCCAATTATATATACAATATGCTTTCTTAAATCGGCTTGTTCAAAAAAAATATTTTTCAGCGACTCAAGTACTTTATCATGTCCCTTTCTGGCATCAAGCCTGGAGATGGTGAGCAAGACGAAAGTGTGGGGCAGAATATGGAGTTTATGTTTCTCTTCCTTTATTTTTTTAGTTTTTATACTTTGAGTATCAATTACAGAAATACCATTATACACGGTATATACTTTTTGTTCACGAACACCTTGCTTTAAGAGCGCTTTCTTGGTGAAGTTGCTTACTGCAAATACCGCCGCAGCATTATTATAGATGGTTTTTAAAAGTTTTGATATAAAAGAGTACTCCGGAAAACGCATAAATTCATATCCGTGCGCCATTACAAAATAGGGCACTCTAAAAAATTTATAAAGAATAAAAACCGCAGCACCAATATGAGTGCCGGAGAGACAGTAGATAAAGCGTGGGGAGAAACGGGTGATAATCCAGAGACCCCAAAAAAACAATTTCAGCGTTTTTACAAAATTATTTCTTATAGGAAGGGAATAGCAAAAGGATTGATTCGTCATTGGCGCTAACGGTGCAACGAGATGAACCGTATATCCGTATTCTTTAAACTTGAGGTATTTTTGCGCGGCAACCTTTCCGATACCTCCGGTCAAGCGTGGAGGAAATTCAAACGAGAAGAGAGCCATAGATTTCTTCGAGTTTTTCAATGTAATTCTTCCAATCAAAATAATTTACCATTTTTTGGCGGTTATTTCTGCCAAAACGTTTTCTTAAATTGCTGTCTTTAAGCAGTTGTAGTAACGCATCTGCGATGGCCTGCTCATTATTCGGCGGAACAAGAAGTCCGTTCTGATCTTGTGTTACCAGCTCCGGTATACCCATAACTTCGGTAGATACGACAGGTAGTCCGCAGGACATAGCCTCAAGCAGGGAATTGGGCGAACTATCCATAAGGGAAGGCAGGCAGTATATGTCAGCCGAATGATAGAATTGAAGGCTTTGTTTTCGCCCGACTCGTCCGCAGAGAAAAACCACTTCTGAAAGTCCGAGGGAGTCAATCAAACCCTGAAAATGGTTTTTATCTGCAATTCGTCCTACCATACGGCAGATACAGGACGGATATTTCTTTTTCACAACAGCCATAGCACGAATCAGCACATCCGCGCCTTTATTCTTTCGTACGGCAGCCAGGTAAAGAATAATCTTATGTTCTGAAGTATTTCTCCCTTTATGGGGTTTAAAAGCATGAGTATCAATTGCATTATAAAGAACCGATGTTTTATGATTGAAGCATTTTGGAATACATTTTTTGGCATATTCTACCTCGCATAGAATAGCCGCGGCATTTTCTAGGGTTTTTTCATATAGCCTTTGTTTAAAGCGTTGATAGTGCTTGTTCTCGTTTTTCCCCTGCTCAATACTCCTGTCATATTTTACGGTAACCGGTCCGTAAATAAACGGTACGGGGAGATTGGAAACACTGCTAAAAAAACCAGCATATGCAGGCCGGAGGTGGTGGATCAGATCTATGGGGTGCCTGCGGATTATTTTTTTTATCAGCAGGCGCTCGCACAAAGCAAAACGCAATGCCTTAAACCTGCTTAATATGGGATTTCTCTCACGGCGGATATCACATCCCTTAATGAGATAAGGAATTATGTTGGGATATTCTTTTGTGAGCTCAATGCACGGCCCTACAACAAAACAACGGTGACCTCGCAGGGCAAGACGTGAAATTGTTTCCCAGGCAACCCGTTCTTCACCTCCCATTTGATCCTGTTTGTCGGTAAAGCGGTAAGACGGGTAGGAAAACAAAATGTTCATAATAATACCGCCTTATACAGCTGATGAATTGCCTTGGCCATGGCTTTTACCTGAAAATTTTGTTCTATAAATAAACGGGCATTGCGGATTTTTGCTTTTAACTCCCCCGGCCCGGTAGAAAAAAAAGTTTTTATAGCCTGGCACAACGATCGGCCGTCATTATCCTGAAATATAAATCCCCGCTCCGAGTTTTTTCCTGCCAGGAATTTTATATCCGCTATATCGGAGGCAATCCAGGGAAGCCCTGTTGCCATTGCTTCCAGAAGTACATTAGGAAGGCCCTCCGTACGTGACGGAAGAACAAGGCAGTCCGTCATATTATACACACCCATAATGTCGGCTGTATATGGTTTGGTTTCCGTTATTTTATCCAGCCCGGTCTTTTTCAACAAGCGTTGTATACTATAAAAATAATTTTTCCGTTCCACAGGTCCGCAGAAGAGTATGCGAAAGGCGGATGGAGAAAGTTTTTCTTCATCGAGAAAGCTTGCTAAACTTGAAATAAACAGCAGATGGTTTTTGCTTGGACTCATTCGTCCTATGAGCGTAAAAGTAAATACTTTCTTTCGCGTAGAGAAGTCCCTGTTTCTGAAAGGGAACAACTCCGGTTTGATTCCGTTTCGAATCAGTGATAGCTTTAATTGTGGAACTCTTCTTTTGGTTTTAAGCAGTCTGAACGCGGCAAGGGAATTGGAAACAATTCGATCGCAAAGCGGTACCCACAAATGACAGCCGCGCAAAGCCCACTCACAGCTGGTTCGTATGGAGGATATCTTCTTTTTACCAAGCAAGGTTCCCGCAATTGCAGCCGTAAAATTATCCAATGGGCCGTAGCCGTGCAGGAGGTCAATCTTATGGCGGATGCAAAAGCAAACGAGTTTTAATAGGAACCAAGGGAAAAAAACAAATTTATTAAGTCCTTTTTTTCCTGAACCGTACCAGGATATATACCGGATATTCATGGGCAGGGTGTACTCCCTGTTATCACTTCTGGCCTGATAATATACAAGAAAGAGTTTTACATCCGGTTTTTCCCGGAAAACCTCGGCAGTATACAGAATCTGCCGTTCAACACCGCCGTGGACAATGTCGCCGTTTATCATCAGAATACGCATCAGGTGCTTTTCCCCATTTTTTTTCTTACAAAGCGGGCAATCAGCTTTTCGCTGACTGGATTTTTCAACAGTTTGCCTATGAGAAAGTAACCTAAAAGCATGGCCAAAGAAAGCCCGCCCACTAAAGGAATTTGAACCCAGCGGCTTAAGTTTAGAAAAGGAGAAGAGAAGGGAAAGCCAATTACAAACAGAGGAACGCTTAGTATAACTATACTTATAAAACATTTTACAGCCAGACTCACTATGGGCCTTAAAGCAATATGACGTGCTTTACGTTTTAAAAGCAGCATTAAAATAATACTTGTAAAAAAGCTAATTACAGAAGAAACAGCGCAGAGTCCGATAAGGCCGGCATTCTGGACCATCAGAATTTTGAGCAGTATGGAGGGAAGAAAAAGAATGAGCTGAACAGCTATTACTGTTTTTGTGTCCTTTACGGCATAAAAGCTGTTTGCCAGAAGATCGCTTAAGGGAGAAACTAAGAAGGTACCGCTAAGTCCGATTAATGCAATTGAACTTAATAGGACACTATGGGCATCAAAATTATTTCCTTTAAAAAGGATGGCAATAATGTTTGGCGCAAAGATAACTAAACCCGCAGCAATGGGGAATGCAAAAAAGAGCGCCGCTTGGGTACTTACAAAGAAGTTTTCAGAAAACTGCTTTTTTTCTTTCAAAGCGGCACTCTGCGCGAGTTTGGGGAAAAAAACGCGGATAAGGCCGGATGACGTCACCCGTGCCGATAGGCGAATAATACGCGACGCATAATACATTGCGGAAACGCTTCCTGCAGTGAGAAAGGTTGCAAGATAGCGGTTTATGATGACATTAGACTTGAAAATTATATTTCCAAGCAAAATAGGAATCATTAATTTCAAAGCGTCTTTAAAGGGTTGGGAAAAGAGCACAAATCGGGTTTTTATCCTGTCCCGTAATGCGAAAAATGAGAGCACAAGACATTGCATAAGGCTTCCCAAAAGAATACTTACTGAAGCAGCGAAAATACCAAGCCATCCTTTTAAAATAAATAAAAGTCCAAGACTTACACCTGATTGAATTAAAGGAGTAAGGCTTGTAAAGATAAGTTTTTCATGTGCGTAGAGGTATCCTGTCCATAGGGCGGAAAGGCAGGAAAACAAGATAAACGGTATCAGGATGAACAGATGCACACTGAGGTCATTTCTATATGCTTCCGGTAAGTTCCCCCCCAGCAGCTCTGCAATCTGCCGGCTGAAGCAGGCGGTAACAATATATAGAAAAATAAATATAATACCGAACAGAGTAAGAAAAGAATATATAAGCTGCCATGTTTTTCCTTCTTCTTTTAAAGCAAGGTATGAGGAGAACGCAGGCACTAAGGCAGCCGGAAAAATAAGAATTATTATATTGATAAACCATTCCGGAATGGAAAACGCCAGGAAAAAAGTATCGGTTTCATATCCGGCACCAAAAACACGCGCGATAACAAGCTGAAATATAAAAGTACAAAACGCTGTGAGTAAGGTGAACAGACTGATGATTCCGATGCTGCGGGCGATACTATATCTCATTATTTTTATTCCGTCGTACCCATATGGGCGTGCTCCTTGCGGGTTAAGAACTGCTAAAGAGTATATGCTTTCGTGCTAAAAACTTAAAAATATATCCGAAGACGGCAGATATGCCTCTTGAAATCATATAATACAGAAAGAGGATTTCAGTAAAGAACCAAAGAAAAAATTCATTGAGCCCCATGCCGATAAAACCAATAAGAATAAAAATAAGAAATTCAATAAATTTGTTTTTATATTTTTTCTTTTGAAAAACCCACATAACACTAAATATGTAATTTACAAAGAGGCCCGCGGTATAACCCATTATTCCGGAAATTAAGTAATGTATCTGGAAGCTTTCAGTTAACACGAATAAAATAAGAGAATCCACAAGCAATGAAGCAGCAGTAACAATTATGTAGCGGATGAACTGAATGTAGGTATAATCATCGTTGCCTGTAAAAATGTTTATTAGTTTCCTTTTTATTTTTTCCATTAATCTCCGTTTATTTTTTTGTTTTTTTATTATTCTCAACAATTCGTTTAATGGAGTAGGCTGATTCTTTAATTGTTTCATAATAGTTTTTTGCAACTATATCGGTTAAAAGCCCTGAAAAAAATAATTGCACACCTGTCAATAATAGAAATGCCGTCATAATCGGCCAGGCTGTGTTTGATAAATCCTGATTAAAAATAAATAAATAAAGTGTTACTCCCGAACTTATCATTCCTAGAAAGAAGAAAAAGCCCCCGATAGTTCCCAGCAGATGAAGCGGACGCATGGAATATTTATTCCAAAACCAGATAGAAAGCATATCCAAAAATCCTTTGAATGTTCTTCTCCAGCTATACTTAGTTTTTCCGGATACTCTGGGTCGATGGTTTACTTCGATTTCACCTATGCTAAAACCCTTTATTTTCAACAAAGCCGGAATAAAACGGTGAATCTCACCGTATAATGAAATATTATCAAAACAAATACTACGGTAGATTTTTAAACTGCACCCGCTGTCGTGTATTCCGTCATTAATTATCAGTTTTCTTAAGAAGTGAGCTCCGCCTGAAATGAATCTTTTTAATATCCTATCTTTTCGCTTTTTTCTCCAACCCGATACTATATCGAGGTCATTTTTTTCTAGAAAATTAATCAATTTAGGTATATCATGAGGATCGTTTTGTCTGTCACCATCCATAGTTATGATAAGCGGAAATTTTGCATGCTTGATTCCCGCATCCATGGCGGCTGTCTGACCAAAATTTTTACGGAGCTGGATATACTTCACAGGAATTAGTTTTTGTGCAATGAGGGCTGTTTTATCAGTTGAACCGTCATCAACGAATATAATCTCATAAGTATATGTGTTTTTTTTACAAACATTTACTATCTCTTTATGTAATGCTTCGATATTTCCTTGTTCGTTATAAACAGGTATAACAATAGATATTTTTTTCATATATCAAAATTCCTTTGCTTTTTTTATCAATTCAATGTGTTTTTGCTTAATCGGTATAGAATGTAATAGTTATCTTCATAGATTATTGTAAAGCTCTTACATTGTAAAGGAATTTTTTCTTTATCAATAATGATATGAGTAATGGTATAGTTATACATTATATCCTGTAACTTATTACACGTTTGGTAAGCAGCTGCATTATAAAACGTTTCAGCCAGTTTGTAGCGATTGTACCATTCTATGACCTCTTTATCCTTATATGGGTGTGATTTCCAGGTAACGAAAACAGGAGCACCCGTAAACAACCTAAACCTTTCGAACTCCTCATCATTACTGGGAATAAGATATACATCACCTGAAGCTTTATGTTCTTTAACATAATGCGTCAATTGTGTTGAGTTTCGAGCATGATGTTTGGTACAGTAATAATATTGCAAAAATATACCGCTTAAACATAAACAACCAATCATAACAGCTATAATCATTTTAATGGTTTTATCATACTTTTGAATCGTTGTTTTAAACCTAAAAAAAATAAAACGAATACATTTATAGATAATAATCAGAGTGGCTAAAGGTACTAATAAAACCGAAACCCGCCAGGGTGCAAGAAAAGCAAGGAAATTGCTGTTAAATATAATTTGGATGAGGGAAAACACAAGACCGCCGGCAAAAGGTATAAGGAGTATAAAGAATATTCTTGTTTTTCTCGCTAAAACGAGGGCAAAGCAAATAAATGCAATTTGAATTACATTTGTAAAATCGAACCAAGCAGCGGGCAGAGAGTGATGAGGAATTCGTTCGTATATTATAATATCAATTGCTTTGTTCCATATATCCGGATTTGTAGCTCCCAAATGGATGCGATTATATATTACGGCAGGCAGTACTAATGCTAAAGCGGTAAGCCCTAATAGTATTGGCTGTTTTATCTTTTTTGTTTCTAAAAAAATAATAAGCATATATGAAAAGGTTAATAATCCGGCGGTAAACAGATACGCTGTGTGAAATAAACAACTGATTCCAATACTTATAATCGCGCCATAGTATTTTTTTTTCAGAAAGAGAAAAATAGAAAGAAATAATAAAACACCAAAAATGCTGTTCTGGAAGTAATAACTCGTAATATATTGACCTGCCACGCCCTGGGTAAAAATATAAGAGTGTAAAATTACTTTGGCTGCTTTTGAATGGATGAGAAGTAATACACAGAAAATAGTATATAAAACAAATTTGGACTGCTCATCTTTTTGTATTTCTCCGCTAATTCCCAGCAAGCTATATATGTATATACCCAAAAAAATAATGAAGTACAGATAAATAAAATATTCGTTAAACAGATTGTAGGTAATTCTTATTAATAAAGAAAACAAAGGCAGCGGATCGGCTGTGTTTGCCAGCCAGTCTTCGTGCAGCAGTCCGACTCCGGCATCTTTCATCCCATAGACAAACTTGGTATTTTGGTTCCCGTCATAAAGAGCATTTTGGGTAAACGTAAGGCTGAATATTATTGTAATGAGAATCCAGAAGCAGAGTGAAATGAGCTTCTTTTTTATGGTTTGACTATACTCTGATTGGATTGTTTTCATTTGCAGTTAATGAAATATGATAAGAATGATTTTGTCAATAATATCCTGCATCGGCATCTGCCGAATAGGTTAAAAAAAACTTATAACTCAAGAGGAAATTGCAAAACTTAAAATATATTAAGTTAGTAAAATACTTATTCTTTATACCATAATAATTTAGCAATTTCCATTTTAGGAGCTTCTTGCAAAAATGTTATTTTTGCAAGAAGCTCTCAAGTAAAAAGAATAACCCTCACCCGTCTAAAGTGCAGCCGAAACATGCTCCCTCATACATATGATGAGTATGTGTACAAGAACATTATTGTTCAATCATCGAACAATATAACATGCTATTATAATAATTTCAATGTGCTTTTACAAAAACATGTTCCGTGTGTAAAATACATGGGTAAAATTTTTTAAGAATTTGTATTGTTTAAAGAGGATAGAAAGTGGCGTGCGAATCTGATGGCTGTTCTGTTATGATAAGGATTAGGCAAAAAACCGCTGCCTTTTGATTCAATGAGTTTAGTAAGTTCAAAACAAAAGAAATCTATGCTTTTGCTCTGCAGCGGGAGTTTATTACCGATGAGGATTCCCTCAAGCTCTCTGTTTCTCAGAATGATCGGTTCCACACCCCCAAAAACCATACGCAAATCATTAATACTAGTTTTACTTATCTTTACCGCTGCTGCACACTTTAGTATTGAAGGCACGGGAGAAAGTGTCACGTCCAATTTGAGAAAGCTCTGAACATCCCACTCTTCGAGAGGAATACGAATTATACTTACGACCTCACCTGCTTGCAGAATAGTCTTTCCATTACTTTGTACAAAGCGCAATACAGGGTACCAATGAATTCCTGAACTGCCGCGGATTTCGATTTTCGCATCAAAGAGTACAAGCGGAGTGAGAACATTGGATGTATAAGAGGCTGTGCAGATATTTCCTCCTATAGTAGCAAGATTCCTGATAGAGGGAGGAACTCCTTCGGAAAGGGCGGTATACAAGGCCTTAGGAACAACGTTAGCGCCTAGGCTTAATATTCGAGATAAAGTGACGCAGGAGCCGATTTCAAGATAGTTTTCCTTGCGGCGTATTTTTAAGAGATCTTTAATCTCGTTGAGTGAGATTATATAGCGAGGTAAAGTTCCGCTTGAGCGCATGATATGAGTACCCCCCGCGAAAAGCAGAGCATCGGGGAATTGCATATTGAGCATGCTTAATTCCTTTAAAGATGTGGGAACATAAATATTTGTATGCTCAGGACTTTTTTTCACTCTTTTTTTTACTCCTCAATTCAGTAATATATTGAATGGCATCTACAACCTGATGATATCCGGAGCATAGACAGAAAAAGGAAGAGAGACTTTCAATAATTTCTTCTCTTGTGGGGTGAGGTTTGTTAGAGAGCAGGGCTTCGGTAGCTAAAATCAGGCTGGGAGTACAAAATCCGCAGCCGATAATATTTATTTTTAAAAAAGCCTTTTCTATGGTTTGGAATTCTTTGCTTTGACTAAATCCCTCGATAGTTGTAACACGAGTTCCCGCAAGGCGAAAAGCGGGGATAAGACAGGAATTAACAAGCATGTCGTTTACAAATACCAGACATGAATTGCATTCACCATGAGCACAGCCGTATTTTGTACCGGTGAGTCCAAAATCTTCACGGATTATTGTGAGTAAGCTTTTTAAGGGGGCACTGTCAATATGTGTTTCTTTTCCATTCAAAATAAAATTAATCTTCATTTTTAGCTAAATACTCTTCTATGTTTTCGGGCACTAATGGAAATTTTGTAATATTTATTCCAATAGCTTGTGATACGGCTGCCACATATGCCGGGGCAACACATAAGCTGGGCAGCTCGCCGATGCCCTTGGCCCCTAACGGACCGTGTTTATATGGTTTTTCCAAAAAATTAAGTGAAATAAGCGGTAAGTTTTGTTTTGGTGTGTATTTATGATCTTTAAAAGCCTGTTTAAAGCTAACCGATCTAATTCCGCTTAAAATTTCTTTTTCCACCTGAATACGGATTTTCTCCGGTTCAAGTATGGTTCCTGCTTCAATTGTTAACCAGAAATTTTTGCAGATAATCTCCAGTGTTACAGGTTCGATTTCAATTTCAATTACTGCTGCACACCATGTGAGTGAATCACAATATGTACTGTCATAAATTTTCACTTTTGTATCTTGCGTAGAGGAAATACTGCTTGCTTTTTTTATTGTAATAGGGAATATGCCCTTTTTCTTTTTAGCAAGAATTGAATAACAACCCTGTTCTAAAAGCTTGCCGATATGAGTAATCACTCTGGTTTCGGTTAAGGGCCCTGAATCCGGCGCATTTTGGGTATTTTGGGATACAAATGAGATTTTAGCCGCATTTAATCCCAGTAGTCTTGAAGCGATTGTAGCAAAGAGTTGTTTTAAGCTTTGATCGCTTTCTACTGCAGATGTATAGATTGTCAGGTTATTGTTTTTATGCAATGAGAGTTTTATCGAGTATTTTGTTGTCTTTAAAAGCTCATCCAGAAAATCAAAACCAAAAAAACAGAGGGATATTCCTATACCCCGCATTGGTAAATTAAATTCGTCCGGTTGTTTTTTACGTTTAAGAAATGCTTCATAAGCTGCGTACTTACGTAAAAAATCCGCACGTTTTATAACATCCGTTAGGATTTCTCTAATACTTTCTGTGGAATTTATTTTCTCATTATTCTTTTTCGGTGTTCTTTGTAATAAACTATTTTTTAATGTGTAGGGATCTAATTCGCATATCCGGGCGATATTGGAAGTGTGAAGCTCGATTGCAAAAAATGCTTCCAGTGGCCCGGTGTTGAGAAAACGGGTAAAAGGAATCTTATTCGTACGAATGTAATAAGCGTTAATTTCGAGATTGTCCAATTCGTATGCACCGCACAAAGAAAAGAGTGCTCGTTTGAAAATATTCGGATAGGCGATGTTAAAAGCACCGGCATCTATATAAAATTCAATTTTTGCTCCGATAGGCAGATGATTTTCATCTAATGCCGTTTTATGCCTTATAATGCTAGGATAGCGTTTGACAGTATTATTATAGGAAATAGTAACGGGTTTTTTGGCAACATATGAGAGTAATGCGGCATAGGAGGCAATGAGTGTGGGTAATATTTGCTTTTCTCCCTGATCCTGAACAAAGTCGGGTACTATGACATTGGCATGGTTCTTGGAGATATTGAGGAATTCGGCGATGTTGTTTCTCGTGTAAAAGAGATTTTTTGTAGTGCAATAGACTGTAAGTTTTTTATTTTCCCAATAAGCAATAGCAGTTTGAGGCTCGATGAATTGATATTCTTCAAAATTAGTTCTGTACTCATTTTCGATTATTTTAGCACACTTTATAAAGGTTTGTGCTACGTCACCTTTATGAATATATTCTTTTTGTAGAATATTTATTTCCGAGGCTTCGTCAATTGAAAGGTAAGGAGTTTCTTCTTGATATTCTATGTGTATCTGCCCGGCCAAGCGTTCCAGTTCTTCTTTAAGCGGACCGCAGATCAGGCATAAGGGTTCTCCTTCGAAATGTATTTCTTTTTCAGCTAAAAATGGCATATTGTCCAAATACAGAGATAGCTTATTTATTCCGGGAATATCTTTCGAAGTTATAAAATGATATCCAGGAGGTAGTTCAGGGACTTTTTCAACTGAAAAAGTCCCTTTATGAATCGGGGAAGTGATAATATGTCCATAATAACAGTTTTTTATCTTTATATCGCTGGCAAACTTAGAGTGACCTTTTAATGTTTGTATCATTTCTTCTTGAAGAGCCATTATCGTCTATTACACAAAAATTTTATCAGAACTCATATGAGTTGCTATTTATGATGAGAGTATCCTATTTTCTTTATGGTTTCAATTACTCTTTTTACATT
>CAZEPL010000004.1:31114-35116 GCA_964514135.1 uncultured Spirochaetaceae bacterium
ATTTATGATGAGAGTATCCTATTTTCTTTATGGTTTCAATTACTCTTTTTACATTTGAATCCTTAAGGCCGGGATAAATAGGCAAGCTTATGCTTGTCAGATAGTTTCGCATGGCAATGGGAAAATCTTCAGCCTTAAACCCGTACTGCTTTTTAAAATATGGCATAATATGCAGTGGGATGAAGTGCACCGAAACACCGATTCCCGCTTGCTCTAATTTTTCAATAAACCGGTCACGCTGAATGGTTAATGTATGCGGACGGATTTTAATAATAAAAAGATGCCAGGCATGTGCAGCACTGTTGTGGGGCAGGGAAAGGAAATCACAGTCCGCAAGACCTTCCAAATAGTGCCTTGCGATTTTTTTACGATTTATCAAGAATTCATGAGCCCGTTTTAATTGCACTCTTCCGATTGCAGCACAGAGGTCGGGGAGATTATATTTAAATCCTTTGGATACGACCTGATAGTACCACGAGTTGGTTTTTGAGGTATAACGGTCCCATACTTCACGATCAATCCCATGGAGCCTTAAGATTTGTATTTGCTTGGCAAGATCATCCCTGTCTGTTACTACCATCCCGCCTTCACCGGTGGTGATTGTCTTATTGGCATAAAAAGAAAATACCCCCAGTTCGGCAAAGGTTCCCACATATTTGCTTTGAAGCTTTACAGGAAAGGCATGGGCAGCATCTTCGACAATCGGTAATGAATATTGCCGGGCCAATGCACAAAGCTCGGGCATATCACAGGCCAGGCCGCCCATATGAACCGGTAAAATACAGGCGATTTTATTTTTATAGCGTTTTATCGCATTTTCAATTTGAGATAGATTGATATTATAAGTTTCCTCATCTATATCCACAAAAAGAGGATGAGCTCCGAGGTATTCTATAACCTCGGCACTGGCCACAAAGGTATAGGGTGTTGTTATAACAAATTGTTTCGGTTTGATTTGCAGTGCTTCCAGGCTCAGATGCAGACCTGCGGTCGCAGAGTTCACAGCTAGGGCATGCTTTGTCCCGACAAATCCGGCAAATTCTCGCTCAAACTCCAGTGCTACTTTTCCGGTTGTAAGCCAACCGCTTCTTAATACGGAAATTACCGCCTGCTCTTCTTCTTGGTCAAGATACGGTTTGGCAAAGGGAATGAAATCAGTTTGTTTTTTCATATGCTGTCGCTTTAATGTCTGGAATATATTCTTCTATGATTGTCTGCATTTTTATCTTATTGCGAAATAAATCTGCTTGCGCGGAGTTAAAATAACAGATGGGATGCAGCCGGGAAAGAAGCTCTGCTAATTTTCCTTGAAATGATTTTCTTTGTGTGACCTTTAAAATTTTTGGATATGTGGTTGGTATGGGTTTTTCATGATCACTATATAATTTTTCTATCAGCTTCTCACCCGGACGTAATCCTACCGTCACTATGGGTATATCGATCTCAGGTTCATATCCGTAGAAACGTATTAATTGTTTAAGCAGTTCCTGTATATGTACCGGTTCGCCCATATCAAGAATATAAAGTTCTCCTCCCAACCCGGTACCGCCTGCTTGCAGCACTAATGATGAAGCCTCCGGGATTGTCATAAAAAATCTTTTTGCTTCAGGATGAGTGAGTGTAACCGGACCTCCGCGGGCGATCTGACTCTGGAACAGGGGAAGAATGCTGCCGCGCGAACCGAGTACATTACCGAAACGCACAACCATATAATGTCCTTTGCCTGAATTCGACTGAGCATCCAGCACAAGCTCTTCGGCAATGTATTTGGAGGCTCCGTATATGCTGGCTGGATCCACGGCCTTATCTGTTGAAATAAAGACAAAGCGTTCGGTTCTGGACTGCAGTGCCGCGTCCACAATATTTTTTGTGCCGAATACATTGTTTTTTATAGCTTCGACACAGTTTTCCTCTAAGAGCGGTACATGTTTATGGGCTGCCGTATGAAAGATAACATCCGTCTTCAGGCGTTTTAACAGATAGAATATGTAGTCACGGTCCTGTAGCTCGCCGATAATGGGCACAACTGTGGCTTTTTCTCCGACACCACCTTCTTGCAGAATCTTTAGTTCCTTCTCAATTTCATAGAGACTATTTTCCCCGTGGCCGAAAATATAGAGCCGGGCGGCTCCCCCCGAGAGCAGCTGACGGGATAGTTCACTTCCGATACTGCCGCCTGCCCCTGTTATTAACACCCGTTTTCCGCGTAGATAGTTAAGGCTCTCCTTGAGACAGACCTTAACCGGTGTTCTTGACAATAGATCTTCCGGATTAATCTCTCTTGTTTGGATAAGATGAGCATCGCCCTCAAGAATTTGCGATATACGCGGGAGAATTCTGATTTTTGCAAAATCTGCTTTTTTCAGTGTGGCAAAAATTGCTTTGAGCTGTTCTCTGGTTGCGCTGGGAACAGCAATAATGGCTTCATCCGCCGGAGTAGTTTTTAATATGTCAACCACGGAATGAAGCGGTCCCACAATGGGTATATTGTTAATTGTTTTACCGATCTTTTGCCGATCATCGTCCAGAAAGGCAACAACCTTGCCGAAAATTCGTTTTTCCTGGATTTCTTTGGCAATACTTATACCGGCAATTCCGGCACCGATAATATAGATTCTATTTCTCTTTGTTTTACTGTTCATGACGGTTTTACTTCTTCTTTTATCTTTTCGATAGATTCAAAACTAAAATCAATATAAAAAGAATTCTCATAGAGCTCCAGTTTGAGCTTTATCCGTTTTTTCCGCTTGTTCACTTTTACAATACAGCCTTCGAGTCCTTGCAGTGGTCCTGAAATTATACGCACTTTTTGCTTTTCATCAAAAGCGGCAAGTGAGGATCCGACTACTTCACCTAGTTTAAGAAAATGGATTACTATTTCTTTATCCCTGCCCGACAGGGGCGTAATATGTCTGTTGTCCTTTAAAAAGCGAATAAATCCTGGTATCCTCTTACATATATTGTAAACCTCAGGAGTAATAGAATCTGTCTCTAAAAAAAGATAACCCGGGAAAATCGGCGAAAGCTCGGCTGTCCACTTGCCCTTTCTGCGTATTTTTAAATTTCTTCTGGGCCACAGTATCTTTACCATAGGATCATTGAGCTGTTTTTTTGCCACATCGAGATACTGTCCCATCTTTTGGGACCTTACTTGGATTACATAGAAGGTCATCGGGATTTTTTTCGCTTAAAATACTTAAATATATTAAATGTTTGAATAATTGTCTGCAGCTTTTCATATTCCTTGGGATTACTTTTAACTTTATCAAAATATTCTTTTATAAAGGCAAGGAAAATCGAAATCGCAAAGAATGCTAATGTGAATATGACGCACATAATCGCACGTTTTGGGCCATCCTTCATCTCTGGTACTTCTATTTCATCCAATAATTGAAATACGGGCATGGTATCCGCTTCTTCGATTTTTGTCTTTTCCAATTCTTTACGCATCATTATATAAAGCTCATTTTGAATGCGTACTTCCAGTTCAATTTGGACATACTGACGCTGTAAATCCGGTATCTCGCTTAGGGGCACCGCTGCTTTGGAGAAAGAACGGAAACCACTTTTCATTTCGTTTATAAGCTGCTTCATCTGTCTGATCTGGTCTCTCAATTGAATAACCTGCGGATCATTTTCAGGCAGGTAGAGAGAGCGGATTAAGAGCTCCTTTTTATAGATTTCCGACTGCAATTGGGCGATGTATTTGGTTTGTTCCTGTGCTACGGACTTTAAATCCGCGCCGTATTCCGATTGAAAATCAATAAGCTCCTGTTGTGCTTTACTATAATCCTTCTCTATCATCTCTATGGCTTCTTGTAAATATTTTTTCTTTTCTCGCACTCTTTCCAATATAATATTTTTAAATTCGGTATCCAATAATATAATAATTCCTTTGAGTACCTTTGTAGCAAATACAGCATCTGTATCTGTATAACTTAAAGTGAGAAGTACCGATGGACTTCCGACTGCTTCAGTGGGGTTATAGTCCATATCAAATGT